>NZ_LMHR01000085.1:0-139544 GCF_001428465.1 Rhodanobacter sp. Root179
GTCACCGCGAAGGTGCGACTGCCCGCAGTGAGCAACTTGCCCATGTCGATGCTGGACAGGCCGGCCAGCGCCTTGATGCTGAAGTCGGGAAAGAACTGGGCACGGGCCGCATCGGTCTGCTTCAGTGCCGCCTCGACCTGCCAGCGGCTGGCCGCGATGTCAGGGCGACGGGCCAGCAGGTCCAGGCTGGCATCCGCCGGTACGCCGCCGTTGATCACGGGCAGCGGGCTGGCGTGCAGCTCCGGCAGCTCGGCCGGCGCCACGCCGAGCAGGGAAGCCAGCGCCACGCGACGGATCTTCGCCGAGCCGTCCAGTGCCACCCGCATCTCGCGCACCGCCGCCAACTGCGCACGGGCCTTCTGCGCCTCGTCGGGCAGGTCCACGCCCTGTTTCACGCGCAGATCGGCGATGTGGGCGAACTGCTGTTGCGTGGCCAGCAGGCGGTCGGCCAGCTGCAACCGCGCCTGGTCGGCCTGCCAGCCAAAGTAGGTGTCGGCCACGGCGTACTGGATCGCCAGCGCGGCGGCGCTGCGCTGGGCCTGGGCGGCGCGCGCCTGGTCCAGCGCGGCTTCCATGGTGGCGCGCTTCTTGCCCCACCAGTCGAAATCGTATTCCAGCTGCACGCCGAGATCGGCCTGGTTGTACCAGCTGAAGCCCAGGAACTTGCTGGGAATCAGGCCGTGGTCGCTCATCCGCGTGCGCGAC
Source organism: Rhodanobacter sp. Root179 (assembly GCF_001428465.1). Classification (NCBI taxonomy): domain Bacteria; kingdom Pseudomonadati; phylum Pseudomonadota; class Gammaproteobacteria; order Lysobacterales; family Rhodanobacteraceae; genus Rhodanobacter; species Rhodanobacter sp. Root179. The sequence goes on from NZ_LMHR01000085.1 coordinate 706, forward strand.
ACCTGCGCGCTGCCGTTGACCGACAGGCCGAGTTGGGCCGCCGCGAGCTTCGCCGACTGTTCGGCGTTCTCCACGCGGCTGCGTGCCAGCGCCAGGTCCGGCGACTGCTGCATCGCGCGACTCATCAGGTCGTCCAGTTGCGGATCGTTGTACTGCCGCCACCATTCGGCGCTGGGCCAGCCGGGGCGAACGGCCGTCTGCAGGCCGGCCAGGGGCGCCTCGTCGCGCAGCGCGGGCGTGTCCAGCTTGGCCGGGGCGCGGGCACAGCCGGCCAGCATCAGCACGATGGCGGCGACAAGCACGGTGCGACCGCAATGCGGGGCATGCTTCATCGGGGTTTCCTTCATGGGTGGCGGCTTTCGCCCAGTTGGTCGAGGTTGCCGGCCAGTTTGCGCAGCAGACGGTCAAGTTGACGTTTGTCGGTGGCGCTGAAGCCGGCGAACATGTTGGCAAGGCGGGGGAACATCGGCGGCAGCATTTTCTGCACCAGCCGCCGGCCTGCCGCGGTGATGCGGATCACCACCTTGCGCCGGTCGCTGGCGCCGGCGCCGCGGCTGATCAGGCCGCGCTTGACCAGCGCGTTGCCGATGCGGGTCATGTTGGTCGCGCCCTGGTTGGTGTAATCGCACAGCTCGCCGGGCGTGGAAATCCCGTCGGGGCGGCTGTACAGGATCATCAGGGTGAGAAATTCGCTGTGATTGAGCCTGTTCGGCTTCAGCTCGGACTCGAGTTCCTCCTCGATGTCCTGCCCAAGCATCAGCATCAGGCGGCACAGGCGTGCCTCGGCCGCAGGCATTTGCGGAATGATCCCGCTCACTCGCCCGATGCCCTCGTCCATCATCGCGATGCACTGCTTCAGTTGCGCCATTTCACTGATTCATATTTCACCAGTGAAGTAAAATATCAGCAGGTGGCCTACGCCTGCAAGTATCCGTCAGTGGATGCCAAACAGGCGCCGGGTGTTGGCGCGTGTCAGGTCGGCGACATGCTGTTCCGATTCCTCGCGCAGGCTGGCCACGCAGCGCAAGACCTCGACCACCCGGGCCGGCTCGTTGCGCTCACCGCGGTGGAAGGCATCCGGCTGGTCCGGCGCGTCGCTTTCCAGCAGCAGGAATTCGAGCGGCATGCCCGCCACGATGCGGCGCAGTCGCTGCGCGCGTTCGTAGGTCACCGGGCCGCCGATGCCCAGGTGAAAACCCATGTCCCACAGTTGGCGGGCCTGCTGCTCGCTGCCGGAAAAGCTGTGCACCACGCCACGCAACCCGCCCTGGCGCCGCAGGGTGAGGATGACTTCCTCCAGCGCGTTGCGGGCGTGCACGATCACCGGGAGTTCGTGTTCGCGTGCCAGTTCCAGCTGGCGCAGGAAGTACTCGCGCTGCATGTCCGCGTCCAGGTCCTCGCGATGGAAGTCCAGCCCGATCTCGCCGACCGCCACCGGTCTGCTGTCGTTCAGCAGCGAAGACAGCGCCTGCACATTTGCGGGAACATGATTCGACAGGAATACCGGGTGGAGACCCCACGCCGGATGCAATGCAGGATGACGACCGCAAAGCTCGCCGATAACCGGCCAGCTGGCGGCATCCACGGACGGCACGACCATGGTGTCCACGCCAGCCTCGAGTGCCCGTGCAATCACCTGGTCGCCGTCGTCCCGGAAAGCGGAGTCATTGAGATGGACGTGGCTGTCGGCGATCTTGCGCATGGTCGATTTTCGTGTCGTGGCCGAGAGAAATGTCGTGATGGCGTGAAGATAATGTAGCCGGACCGAGCTAACTCCGATTCAGTTGGAGCAAGGTTCAATGAACTCGCATGTTATTGCGCTCGCACCCGGCAATGCAGCCAGCCACAAAACAAAACAAAACAGAGGAGAGGTTGTTATGAACAGATTGACGATCAACGTGCTCAATATCGCGATCGCTGCGGTACTGGCGACCGGCATTTCCGCCTGCAATCGCAACGCCGACGCGGGCGTCTCCAACGGTGCGGCCGACGCCGGCAGCACGGATGCCGGCGGCGCCGCCGTGAAGTATGCCAAGGTCGTCAGCGTCGATCCGGTGCGCTCCACGGTGAACAACCCCAAGCAGGTCTGTCACGACGAAACCGTAACGCACACCGCTCCCCCGAAGGATGAGCACCGCATTGCCGGCACCGCGATCGGCGCGGTGGTGGGCGGGTTGGTCGGCAACCAGGTGGGCGGCGGCAAGGGCAAGACCCTGGCAACTGTGGCCGGTGCCGTCGGTGGCGGTTATGCCGGCAACCGCATCCAGGCCAGCAAGCAGCATGGGCAGGTGACCTCGACGGTCGAGCGCAAGTGCGAGACCGTGAACAACAGCACCACCAAGATTGTCGGCTACGACGTGCGCTACGAGTACAACGGCGTGACCCGTACCGTGCGCATGGATCACGATCCGGGCGACCGCGTGCAGGTGCAGGAAGGTGTCACCGCCGTGTCGGACGCCCACTGAAACCCCTCTCCCTCCCCGTAACAAGGAACTGACCCATGAATGCACTCACCAGCAAGTTGGCACTCGTTGCGGCAATGACCGGCGGGCTGGCCCTGGCCGGCTGCGCCACGACGCCCTACGGCAACAACGGCGGCTATAACGGCGGCTATCAGTCGCAGCAAGGCAGCTACGGCAACCGCAACGTCCGTTGCCAGTCTTGCGGCGTGGTGCAGGAAGTGCAGCAGGTCTATACGGATGGCAGCAGCGGCAACGGCGGCACGCTGGGAGCGATCATCGGCGCGGTTGCCGGTGGCGTGCTGGGCAACCAGGTGGGCAAGGGTGACGGTCGCAAGGCCGCCACCGTTGCCGGCGCGGTCGCCGGTGGCGTGGTCGGCAACCAGGTAGGCAAGCGCAACAGCGGCAGCGATGTCGCCTGGCGCGTCGTGGTTCGACTGGACAATGGCCAGTACGCCACGGTCACCCAGCGCGAGAACCCCGGCGTTCGCAATGGCGACTATGTCGAGGTGCGTGGCGACCACGTCTACGCGCGCTGATGCATATCGCGTAGTTTGATATTTGGACGTCTGGACGTCCAAATAAAAAGGCCCTCGAAAGAGGGCCTTTTTCTTGTCGGAATGTATTTGCGGTTCAATTCACCGCGTAGAAGGCGTGTTCGCCGATCGTCACGCTGGGGCGATTGTGCGACCACGCGGGCGAGATGGCGGTGGTGGCGAAGTGATCGGCGCGCGGAACCACCATGCGACGTTCTGCCACGGGCAATTGCCAGTTGTGCAGCGACATGCCGGCGATCTGCCATGCCTTGTTGAACGCTTCGAGGTTGGTGATCTCGAACGAGCCCGGCGTGGTCGTCGTGGCGAACTGGTGCGGTGCCGTCACCACCTTGCAGACGGTGTCGCCCCAGCGACCGCGATCGCGACGGCGCAGCGCCACTTCGGCGACCGCCAGCTGGCCATTGATCGGCTCGCTGCGTGCTTCGAGATACACCGTGGTGGCCAGACAGGCCTGATCGGCGACGGGTTGTGGCATCAACGTGGTCAGCCACAACAGCATGGAAAGTTTCATGTTCTGCCTCCAGCGTGCTGTACGCGCGAAGCAGAAGCAGCTTCACGTGCCGTTGCGGTGGACGGGCGGGCAGGCCGTTCCACCTGGATCTGTCGTCATGGCCGAAACTTGTGGCCATGGCGCTTTGCCACGGGATTGTGGCGGTCGAACGACGGTCAGGCCGTTCGGGGGACTGGTTTCGGTCGGGCGTTGCGCGGCGCTATGGGCCGTATTGCCTGCGACTTGTACGCACTCGTTGGCTGCGAGGCGTTGTTCCATCCGGCGATGTGGCTGCCGGGTCGCGCCGATTCGGAATTCATCCGGTTCGTCGCGTCAATCGACACCCCGTGTTACGGGTGCCGCGATATTCGATCGGCGGAGCCTAGTGGCGGAAATCGCCGCTGGCAAGTGCCGGGGTGCCGAAGTTTAACCGGCACTCACGATGGGTTGACAAGTGCCATCGCGAATCTCGTTGTTATCACGAACTATTGTGTTTACGACGGCCACGACGAAAGCAGGGTCATTGCGACATCGTCGTCGAGGATCAGCGTGTTCCCGTCGTTCGCTTCGGCGACAAGTTCGTCATTCAATATCGCGAGTGCCTCGAACGTCCCGTCGGTTGCAATCACGTCAAGCACGCGCCCGATGTCGCGCTCTTCCTTTCGCAGCACGTCGCCCGCATTTGCAGCTTGCGACAATGTGACGCGATGCAGGTGTCGCTTGTGGCCGCCACGAAAATGCAGGCGCGCCACGATTTCCTGGCCGGGATAGCAACCCTTGTCGACCACCACGGCCTGCAGGCGTTGCAGCGAGATTGCCGGCGGCAACAGTTCGCCCAGGCACGATTCCGGCAACCACGGCCAGCCGTCGCGCAATTGCGGCAATCGCCAGGCGTCGTCGCCGACGCTGGTGATGCGCAGGCTGTGCGAGTCGCAACCGAACGAAACATCGCCGTCGTCATCGCCGGTCGGTCCGGTCACCAGCGATCCCTGCGCCAGCGCAGGTCCGCTGGCGAGATGCCGCGGTGGCAATGCGGTGATGCGCACTTTCGAACGGAACACGAAACGGCGCAGCGCCTCGGCCATCACCGCGGCGCTGCCGCCACGCAACAGCAGCAGGTAGCGATCATCGGCGAGACGCGCCAGATGAAAGAGCGTCAGCACGCGTCCTCGTGGATCGAGCCAGGCGCTGAATTGCCATCGATCGACCGTCAGCGATTTCACGGCGCTGCTGAACTGGGCGTGCGCGAATGCAGGCGCGTCGGCACCTTCGAGCAACAATGTTTCGGCGGGCAGGGGCAGGTTCATGGGAATGGCGGAGTTGGGGACGGAGGGCTGCAGACACAAGGGCGCGGACGCCATGGCACGAGCCTGCATGGTTGTACTGCACTGCCGCAAGTATTAACCTTTGTCGGCTTACAAAAACCATGTCCAATACCACGACTCCCGCCGAATCCCATCCTGCTTCCGTTCCTGCGGAAACGACTGCCGTGCCTGCGGGTAAGCCATCGGAAAAGGATTCCACGGAGCGCGCGGTTCCCGATCCCACGCGTTATGGTGACTGGGAAAAGAACGGACGCTGCATCGACTTCTGAACGTTCGCGCCGGCGCTCGTCGCCGTCGTGCAAGGGGCAGGACAGAGGCGGCATGGACATCAGCGATTCCACACAGGATAGCCGCCATGGCAGATACGCAACGACCGCTCTCACCGCACCTGCAGATCTACAAGAAGCAGGTGCAGATGATGACCTCCATCACGCACCGCGCCACCGGCATCGCGCTGGCCGTCGGCAGCCTGCTCGTCGTCTGCGGCCTGATGCACCTGGCCACTGGTGAGGAAAGCTTCAACCACTTCAAGGGTGTGCTGGGCAGCCCGCTCGGCATGATCCTGATGCTGGGCTGGAGCTGGTCGCTTTTCTATCATCTTTGCAACGGCATCCGGCACCTGCTGCAGGACGCCGGCCTCGGTTATTCGATTCCCCAGTTCGTGCGTTCCAGCTGGCTGTCGGTCATCGGCAGCATCGTGCTGACGGTCGTGGTGTGGGCTTACGTGTTGATGGCCGGGGGTGCGGCATGAGTGCGAAGGATGTCGCCGTGAAGGATCGGCGCAACCCGTTGAAGACGGCTCGCGGCCTGGGTTCCGCCCAGTCCGGCGTGGAGCACTGGTGGACCCAGCGGGTTACCGCGGTGGCGTTGGTGCTGCTGGGCCTGTGGTTCGTGGTCACCGTGCTGTGCCTGCTGCACGCCGATTACGCCACCGCCCGCGCCACCGTGGCCAAGCCGTGGAATGCACTGCTGCTGATCGCTTTCGTGCTCACCATGTTCTGGCATGCCGTGCTCGGTCTGCAGGTGGTGATCGAGGATTACGTGCATACCCGCTGGAAGGAAGTGGTCCTGATGGTGGCGATCAGGTTCCTCGCGGTGCTGGGCGCGCTGGCTGGCGTGCTGGCCGTGCTGCGCATTGCGCTGACCCCATAAGACGCGAGGAAAAGGTTTCATGGAAAGCTACAAGATCCAGCAGCACCTGTATGACGTGATCGTGGTCGGCGCCGGCGGCGCCGGTCTGCGCGCCACCTTCGGCCTGGCCGAGAAGGGGCTCAAGGCCGCCTGCATCACCAAGGTCTTCCCGACCCGCTCGCACACCGTGGCGGCGCAGGGCGGCATCTCCGCCGCGCTGGGCAACATGGGCGAGGACGACTGGCGCTTCCATTTCTACGACACCGTCAAGGGTTCCGACTGGCTCGGCGACCAGGACGCGATCGAGTACATGTGCCGCGAGGCGATCCCCTCGATCATCGAGCTGGAACACTACGGCGTGCCGTTTTCGCGCACCGACGAAGGCAAGATCTACCAGCGCCCGTTCGGCGGCATGACCACGCATTACGGCAAGGGCACCGCGCAGCGCACCTGCGCCGCGGCCGACCGCACCGGCCACGCGATCCTGCACACGCTGTACCAGCAGGCGCTGGCGCATGACGCCACGTTCTTCATCGAATACTTCGCGATCGACCTGATCTTCGACGCGGAAGGCGTCTGCCGTGGCGTGCTCGCGCTCGACATGAACGAGGGCACCCTGCATTTCTTCCGCGGCCATGCCGTGGTGATGGCCACCGGCGGTTATGGTCGCGCCTACTTCAGCGCCACCTCGGCCCATACCTGCACCGGCGACGGCGGCGGCATGGTGCTGCGCGCGGGCCTCGCCCTGCAGGACATGGAGTTCGTGCAGTTCCATCCCACCGGCATCTACGGCGCCGGCTGCCTGATCACCGAAGGCGTGCGTGGCGAAGGCGGTTACCTCACCAACTCCGAGGGCGAGCGCTTCATGGAGCGCTATGCGCCCAGCGCGAAGGACCTGGCCTCGCGCGACGTGGTCAGCCGCGCGATGACGCTGGAGATCCGCGAAGGTCGCGGCGTCGGCGAGCACAAGGACCACATCTTCATCAACCTGATGCACCTCGGCCCCGAGGTGATCCACGAGCGCCTGCCGGGCATTGCCGAATCGGCGCGCATCTTCGCCGGCGTCGACGTGACCAAGGAGCCGATCCCGGTCATCCCGACCGTGCACTACAACATGGGCGGCATCCCGACCAACTATCACGGCGAAGTCGTGCAGAAGCGCGGCGACGATGTCGACGCGGTGGTGCCGGGCCTGTTCGCGATCGGCGAAGCGGCCTGCGTGTCGGTGCATGGCGCGAACCGCCTGGGCTCCAATTCGCTGCTCGACCTGGTGGTGTTCGGTCGCGCCGTGGCGCATCGCTGCGCCGAGCTGATCAAGCCGGAAACCGCGCACAAGGATCTTCCAGCCAACGTGCTGGACAAGGCGCTGGAGCGTTTCGACGGCCTGCGCAACGCGAACGGCAGCAAGCCGACCGCGCAGATCCGGCTGGAGATGCAGCGCACCATGCAGAGCGACGCGGCGGTGTTCCGCACCGGCAAGACGCTGAAGGAAGGCTGCGAAAAGATCTCCGCCGTGCGCGACTCGTTCAAGGACGTGCGCGTCAGCGATCGTTCGCTGGTGTGGAACTCCGACCTGATCGAGACGCTGGAGCTGGCCAACCTGCTGGATCAGGCGGTCGCCACGATGTACGGCGCCGCGCAGCGCGAGGAAAGCCGCGGTGGCCATGCGCGCGAGGACTTCCCCGAGCGCGACGACGTCAACTGGATGAAGCACACCCTGGCGTGGGTCGACGAGACGGGCAAGCCGCGGTTCGATTCCCGCCCCGTGCACATGAATCCGATGACCGACGAGGTCAAGGCCGTGCCGCCGGCGAAACGCGTTTACTGATGCCGCCAGGCGGCTGCGGCCGCCTCGTGGCATGGACATCATTGGTTGTACGGTCGGGGCGCAAGCCCTCCTGCAGAAAGTCGAAGGGTTCAGCACATGGCAGAGTTTTCGCTACCGAAGAATTCGAAGATCCAGCCGGGCAAGCATTACCCGGCCAAGGATGCGAAGAAGCCGCGCACTTTCCGCATCTATCGCTGGTCGCCGGATGACGGGCAGAACCCGCGCATCGATACCTACGAGGTCGACCTGGCCGCCTGCGGTCCGATGGTTCTGGACGCGCTGCTGAAGATCAAGAACGAGATCGATCCCACGCTGACCCTGCGTCGCTCCTGTCGCGAAGGCATCTGCGGTTCGTGCGCGATGAACATCGACGGCACCAACACGCTGGCCTGCACCAAGGCGATCGGCGAATGCGATGCGGGCGACGTGAAGATCTACCCGCTGCCGCACATGCCGGTGGTGAAGGACCTGATCCCGGACCTGACCCACTTCTACGCCCAGTTCGCCTCGATCAAGCCGTGGCTGCGCACGCAGAGCCCGGCGCCGGATCGCGAGCGCCTGCAGTCGCCGGAAGAGCGCAAGAAGCTCGACGGCCTGTATGAATGCATCCTGTGCGCGTGCTGCTCGACCAGCTGCCCGAGCTACTGGTGGAACGGCGACAAGTACCTTGGCCCGGCGATCCTGCTGCAGGCGTACCGCTGGATCGTCGACAGTCGCGACGAAGTCACCGGCGAGCGGCTGGACGACCTGGAAGACCCGTTCAAGCTGTACCGCTGCCACACCATCATGAACTGCACGCGCACCTGCCCGAAGGGCCTCAACCCAGCCAAGGCGATCGCCGAGATCAAGAAGCTGATGGTGGAACGGCGTTCGGCCTGATCGCGCCGCGCATCGTTCACGACGACAGGCCGCCGCGTGCGGCCTGTCGCGTTCTGGCGCAACGGCTACACTGCGCATTCATGGAAACGACCGAGCCCCGTGATGGATGAAGCCCGCATCAAGCGCCTGCGCTGGCGCGCCCGCCGCGGCACGCGCGAGCTGGACGCGCTGTTCGGCGGCTGGCTGGACGAATGCTTCGCCGGCGCGGACGAAGCGCAGCGGCAGGCGTTCGACCAGTTGCTCGACGTGCAGGACCCCGACCTGTGGGACTGGGTGATGGGCCATGCCCGCCCCGAGCGCGCGGACTGGCAGGCGATCATCGATGACATCCGCGCCCGCCATCGGCTTTGAATACCGACCTTCGCGGCTGCTGCGGGCGGCGCTGATCCTGGTCGCCGGGGCCGCGCTGCTGGCCACGCTGCTGTGCATGATTCCGTGGTGGTCGAAGCTGCTGCTGGCGGCGATCGTGCTGCTGTCGACGGCTCTCGTGCTGCGACGCCTGGCCAGCGGTCCCGTGGCGGCGGCGGGCTGGAGTGCCGACCAGGCATGGACTTTGCGCCTGCACGATCACGAGGACGTGCCGGCCACGCTGAGTTCGTTCCGGGTGCTCGGCGAAATGATCCTGCTGCGCCTGCGCACCGACGGGCACGGGACGCAGATGCTGCTGATCGCCACGGACAACAGCGACGCGGACACCCGTCGCCGGCTGCGCATGCGGCTGGCCACGATCCAGGCTGCCGACGCCTTGCCCCGCCTGTGACTGAACCGCAACTTCCGCCGTGCGGCAGGGTCCGAGCGAATACCTGATAATGGATGACCGGGCGGCCCGCCCTGCGACTCCCCACAAGCGACCCGCCCATGTTCCGACCGCTAGAACTCTTCATCGGCCTGCGCTACACCCGCGCCAAGCGGCGCAACCAGTTCATCTCCTTCATCTCCACCGTGTCGATCGTGTGCATCGCGATCAGCGTGATCGCGCTGATCACGGTGATGTCGGTGATGAACGGCTTCGACTACCAGATGCGCTCGCGCATCCTCGGGGCGATTTCGCACGCCACGGTTTCCGGCGTGGGCGAGAGCGTGCAGGAATGGCCGCGCGCGCTGCAGATCGCCGAGGCCAACCCGCATGTGCTGGGCGCGGCCCCCTACGTGGAGACCGAGGCGATGCTGCTGGCCCGCCGTTCCGGCCCGGCGCTGGTGCGCGGCATCGAGCCGGCGCAGGAGCCGAAGGTCGTCGACATCGGCAAGCACATGCTGGAAGGCAAGCTCAGTGAGCTGACTCCGGGCAGTTGGAACATCGTGTTGGGACGCGAACTGGCGATGACGCTGGGCGTGGGCGTGGGCGATCGGGTGACCATGGCGGTGAACCAGTTGCGCGCCACGCCGATGGGCAGCATGCCGCGCATGCGCGCGTTCCACGTGGTCGGCACGTTCGAGGTCGGCATGGAGCAGTTCGACTCCGGCCTGGCGCTGATCAACATGAGCGATGCGGAGAAGCTCGGCGAACTGAGCGGTCCGACCGGCATCCGCCTGCGCCTGGACGACTTGTTCAATGCGCGCCCGGTGGCCACCGAGCTGGCCGACCAGCTGGGCCAGGTCTACCGGGTGCAGACCTGGATGGATACCAACGCGAACCTGTTCGCCGCGCTGTCAATGGAAAAGATGGTGATGTTCATCATCCTGTCGCTGATCATCCTGGTGGCGGTGATCAACCTGATCTCGATGCTGATGATGCTGGTCACCGACAAGCAGGCCGACATCGCGATCCTGCGCACGCTGGGCGCCACGCCGCGCAGCATCATGGGCATGTTCATGGTGCAGGGCGTGCTGGTGGGTTTCGTGGGCATCGGTTTCGGCGTGGGCTTCGGCTCGCTGCTGTCGTGGAAGCTGCCCGGCATCATCAAGTGGATCGAGCACACCTTCCACGTCACCTTCCTGTCGCCGGACGTCTACTACATCAGCGAAGTACCGAGCCGGCTCGACTGGCACGACGTGGGCTGGACCGCGCTGCTGACGTTCGCGTTCTCGCTGCTGGCCACCCTCTATCCCGCGTGGCGCGCCTCGCGCACGCAGCCGGCGCAGGCGCTGCGCTATGAATAAGACCGTCATGACCGAGAAGACCGAAAACGTGCTGCGCGCCACCGGCGTGGCCAAGACCTATGCCGAAGGCGGCCTTCGCACCGACGTGCTGAGCGACGTCAGCTTCAGCCTGAAACGCGGGCAGACCATGGCGATCGTCGGCGCCTCCGGCTCGGGCAAGAGCACGCTGCTGCACATCATCGGCGGGCTCGACACGCTGACCGCCGGCGAGGTGGAAGTGGACGGCCGCGTGCTGTCGAAATTGTCCGACGCCGAGCGCGGCCGCGTGCGCAACCGTTCGCTGGGTTTCATCTACCAGTTCCACCACCTGCTGCCCGAGTTCACCGCGCTGGAGAACGTGTGCATGCCGCTGCTGATCCGCGGCACCGCGATCGCCGAAGCGGAAAAGCAGGCGATGGTGCTGCTGGAGCGGGTCGGCCTCGGCGGACGCACGCATCACAAGCCGTCCGAACTGTCCGGCGGCGAGCGCCAGCGCTGCGCGGTGGCCCGGGCGCTGGTGACCCGGCCGGCCTGCGTGCTGGGCGACGAACCCACCGGCAACCTCGACGAGGCCAATGCGGCGCAGGTCTACGAATTGATGCTGGAACTCAATCGGGAGATCGGCACCAGCTTCGTGCTGGTCACCCACGATCCGCATCTGGCCGCGAAGATGGATCGCACCCTGGTGCTGCACAACGGCAGGCTGCAGGAAGCTCCACGGGACTGACGTCCCGGCGAAAACCTACACGCATTTCATCTGCGCCGCCGCTTCCGCCGCGCTAGTCTCGGCTTCTTCCAGGATGGAACGGGGCGCGCGGCATGGGGCGACTGACGGCGATCACCGCGGCGCTGGCCCTGCTGCTCGGGGTCCTGCTGGTGCAATGGTTGCCGCGACTGCCGCCGCGCGGGTGGCTGCCGTGTCTGGTGCCGGTGATCGTCCTGCTCGCCTGGCGCTGGCCACGCTGGCGCTGGCTGGCCTGCCTGCTGTTCGGCGCGGCGTGGGCGGCGTGGCATGGTGCGGCGGCAATGGATGCGCGGCTGCCGCGCGCGCTGGAAGGGGTCGACCTGGTCGTGGTCGGCAGCATCGCCGATTTGCCGCTGAGCCATCCCGATGCCAGTCGTTTCAGCCTGCGCGTGGAGCAGGCCAGCCTCGATGGAAAGCCCGTCGCGCTGCATGGGCGGATCAGCGTGTCCTGGTACCAGGATGCACCACCGCTGCAGCCATGTTCGCGCTGGCATCTGCTGCTGCGACTGAAGCGGCCTCGCGGCCTGCTGGACCCCGGGGCGGCCGACAGCGAACGTTCCGCGCTGGAGCGCGGCATCGTCGCCACCGGCTACGTGCGGGACGACCCGGACAACCGCTCGCTCGGCGGGCGGCGCTGGTGCGTCAACGCGATCCGCGATGCGGTCGCCCGCGGCATCGCCGTACGCGTCGGCGACCACCACGATGCCGCCTTGCTGCAGGCATTCACCGTGGGCGACACCCGCGGCCTGCAGCCGCAGGACTGGGCGGTGGCGCGCGCCAACGGGGTCTCGCACCTGATCGCGATTTCCGGCTTCCATGTCGGCGTGGCCGCGGTGTTCGGCGTGGGGCTGGCATGGCTGTCGTACGCGTTGTGGCCGGGGCTGGGTTTGCGTCTGCCGCGGCCGCTGGCCCAGGCGGCCGCGGCCTTGCTGGTGGCGACGATCTACAGCGCGCTGGCCGGCTTCGGCCTGCCGACGGTGCGCACTCTGCTGATGATCGCCGTGGTGACGCTGGCGCGTTGCAGCCGGCGCGGCAGCGGCGGAGCCCAGTCGCTGGCGCTGGCGATGATCGCGATCCTGCTGTTCGACCCGCTGGCGGTGCTCGCGGCGGGATTCTGGCTGTCCTTCGTCGGCGTGGGCTTCCTGATGCTGTGCCTGCAATCGCGCGGGCGCGGCCTGCGCGCCTTCCTGCACGAGCTGACCGCCGGGCAGCTGGTGATGACGGTGGGCCTGCTGCCGCTGACGATGTGGTTCTTCGGCCAGGCTTCGCTGGTCGGCGCCTTGTCGAACCTGATCGCGGTGCCGCTGGTCAGCTTCGTGATCGTGCCGTGCGCGCTGGGCGGCATGCTGATGCTGGGCCTGTGCCCGCCGCTGGCCGGACCGGTGTTGTGGCTGGCCGCGCGGATGGCCCACGCGCAATGGTGGCTGCTGGAGCAGATGGCGACCTGGCCGGGTGCGCACTGGTATCTGCCCACCGTACAGCCCTGGGCGCTGCTGCTCGCGGTGCTGGGCGCGCTGTGGCTGTTCATGCCGCGGGGGATGCCGCTGCGCTGGCTGGGCCTGCTGCTGTTCCTGCCCTTGCTGCGGCCACCGCTGTCCACGCCGCCGGAAGGCGCGTTCCAGGCGTGGGTGCTCGACGTGGGACAGGGCCTGTCGGTGTTGCTGCGCACGCACGACCACGTGCTGGTCTACGACGCCGGCGCACGCTATCCGTCGGGCTTCGACCTCGGCGAAGCGGTGGTGCTCCCCGCGTTGCATGCGCTGGGCGTGGGCCGGCTCGACCTGCTGATGATCAGTCACGGCGACAACGACCACGCCGGCGGCGCCCGGGTCGTTGCCGAGGCGTTTCCGGGCGCACCGCGCTACGCAGGCGAACCGGCGCGGATGCGGCTGCCGATGCGCCAGTGCGTGGCCGGCCAGGCGTGGACTTGGGATGGCGTGCGCTTCCGCGTGCTGAATCCGCCGGCGGGTGCGGCTGACCGCGACAACGACAGTTCCTGCGTGCTGTTGGTGGAGAACCGCTCCGGCCGGTTGCTGCTCAGCGGCGACATCAGTTCCGCGGTGGAGCCCTCGGTGGCGACGAGTCTCGGAACGGGGCCGCCTGTCGTGCTGCTGGTGCCGCACCATGGCAGCAAGACCTCGTCCGGCGCGGGCTTCATCGCCGCGGTGCAGCCGTCGGTGGCGATCGTGTCGGCCGGCTGGCGCAACCGCTTCGGTCATCCGAAGCCCGAAGTGCTGGCGCGCTACGCGGCAGCCGGGGTGCCGATGTTCAATACCGCGGTGCAGGGCGCCATCGCGCTGGATTTCCCGGTCGATGCCCCGCCACGGCGCGAAGCCGGCTGGCGCCAGCGGCAGCCGCGTTACTGGCGCGAGTGAGGAATGCCACACCCGCCGCAGTACGGCCGGGCCAGACTGCTATCATGCGCGCTTCCTGTCAGGTCGCATGTTGGGGTCGAAAAGTGCTGGAAATTCTGATGGCTGGCGGCTGGGCGATGGTGCCCATCCTGATCTGTTCGGCGATCGCCCTGGCGATCGTGCTGGAACGTTGCTGGACGCTGCGCCGGCAATCCGTGTTGCCGCCCGGCCTGGGCGACGAAGTGCGCCAGTGGGCACGCTCGGGTCAACTCGATCCCAAGCACCTGGACACGCTGGCCAGCGGCTCGCCGCTGGGCGAATTGCTGGCCGCCGCGCTGACCGTGCGCCGGCAGCCGCGCGAGATCATCAAGGAACGCATCGAGGACACCGGCCGGCACGTCATCCACCGGATGGAGCGCTACCTCAACACGCTGGGCACGATCGCCCTGATCGGCCCGCTGCTGGGCCTGTTCGGCACGGTGATCGGCCTGATCCGCATGTTCATGGAGGTGATGGCCGGCGGCATCGGCGATCCGGCGAAGATGGCCGGCGGCATCGGCGAGGCGCTGATCTGCACCGCCTCGGGCCTGACCGTGGCGATTCCCGCCTATGTGCTGCATCGCTATTTCCGTTCGCGCGTGGCCGGTTACTGCGTGGAGATGGAAAAGCAGGCCACCGCCCTGTTGGACGAGCTGACCCTGTCGCCGGCGGCCGCCACGGCCGCGGCCAGCGCGGCGGCACGACCGCGCCGGACGCCGGCGCCGACCGCGCCAGGCGCAGGCTGAGCGCATACCGATGCGTATCAGCAACGACCGCCGGGGCGACGACTTCGAGATCAACGTGATTCCGTTGATCGACGTGCTGCTGACCCTGTTGATGTTCTTCGTGCTCACCAGCACCTTCATCCAGCACTCGCGCATGCAGGTGACCCTGCCGCAGGCCAGCGCCCAGGATCGCGACCTGAACACCCAGGTGCTGACCATCATGATCGACCGCGATGGCCGCTTCTTCGTGGGCAGCGACGAGGTGATGGGCGAGGGCATCGAGGCGCTGAAGCAGACCATCGCGCGCAACGCCGGTGACGACCGCGACCGCCCGGTGACGATCCGTGCCGATGCGATGACGCCGAACCAGAACGTGGTCACCGCGATGGACGCGCTGGGCCAGCTCGGCTTCACCCGGCTGTCGATCGCCACCACGCCGACCAAGCCGGGCGCGGCGCAGTGAGCAAGCGCAAGGGCGGGGTGTGGGATGCCGAAAGCCGGCGCGTCTACGCGCGGCTGCTCGGCTATACCCGGCGCTACTGGGCGGTGGGCCTGGTGGCGATCCTCGGCATGGCGGTGGACGGTGGCGGGTTGGCGATGTTCACCAACCTGCTCAGGCCGATGTTCGACGACCTGTTCCTCAACAAGGACCCGTACCTGATCTTCTGGATGCCGATCTGGATCATCGCGATCTTCGGCATCCGTGGCCTGGGCACCTTCGTCAGCAATTACGGCATTGCCTACATCGGACGCAACATCGTGCAGGCGATGCAGCACGACGTGTTCGCTTCCTACCTGCGGCTGCCGGCAACCTTCTTCGGCCGCGAACCGTCGGGCCAGCAGATCTCGCGCATCACCTACACCAGCGAACAGGTGGCCTCGGCCTCGACCGATGCGGTGAAGGTGGCGGTGACCGAAGGCGTCACCGTGATCGGCATGTTCTACGTGATGCTGCACAACAGCGCCTACCTCACGCTGACTTTGCTGGTGATGATTCCACCGATCGTGCTGATCGCCACCGTGGTCAGCCGGCGCTACCGGCTGATCAGCCGGCGCATCCAGGGCATGATGGGTTCGGTGACCGGCACGGTGGAGGAATCGGTCGGTGCGCATCGTGAAGTGCGCATCTACGGTGGCCAGCAGCACGAGGCCGCGCGCTTCGACCAGGTCACCCACCAGGCCCGCCGTTTGAACCTGAAGATCGCCGCGACCAGCGCGATGTCCAGCACGGCGATCCAGACCGTCGCGGCGTTCGCGCTGGCGGCACTGGTCTTTCTGGGTACCCGGCCGGGCGTGATCGACCATATCTCCTCGGGCGTGTTCATTGCGGTGCTGACCGCGATGGGCGCGATGATGCCCTCGCTGAAGCGGCTGACCCAGGTGCAGGCAAACATCCAGCGCGGCCTGTCGGCGGCGGAGGACCTGTTCGAGGTCATGGACCTGCCGCCCGAAGTCGACCACGGCACGCGCGAGCTGGCGCGCACCCGTGGCGACCTGCGTTTCGAGGGCGTGCGGCTGACCTATCCGAACAGCGATTACGAAGCCTTGCGTGGCGTCGACCTGGCCTGCGCGCCGGGCACGGTCACCGCCCTGGTCGGCCGTTCGGGCAGCGGCAAGAGCAGCCTGGTCAGCCTGCTGCCGCGCTTCTACGAGCCGGGTGCGGGGCGCATCGTGCTCGATGACGCGGACTACCAGGAATACACGCTGCCCTCGCTGCGTCGGCAGATCGCCTGGGTCGGCCAGAGCGTGGTGCTGTTCGACGACACCGTGGCCAACAACATCGCCTACGGCGAACTGGCCGGCGCCAGCGAGGCCGACATCGTCGCGGCGGCCGAGGCGGCCAACGCGATGGAATTCATCGCGCGCCTGCCCGACGGCATCCACACCCGCATCGGGCAGAGCGGCAACACGCTGTCCGGCGGCCAGCGCCAGCGCATCGCGATCGCCCGCGCCATCCTCAAGAACGCGCCGATCCTGGTGCTGGACGAAGCCACCAGCGCGCTCGACACCGAATCCGAACAGCTGATCCAGCAGGCCTTGCAGAGGCTGATGCGCGACCGCACCACCCTGGTGATCGCCCACCGCCTGTCCACCGTCGAAGGCGCCGACCAGATCGCGGTGATGGATCAGGGCCGCATCATCGAGCGGGGCAGGCATGCCGAACTGATCGCGCTGGACGGCCAGTACGCCGCGCTGCATCGCATGCAGTTCCATGACCATGCGGCCGACCAGGCCGGCGACTGAGGAGCGGCCGTGGCGCTGATCGACACGCTCGAATCAGCCTGGTATCGCGGCGCCCCGGCGCCGTGGTGGACGGCGCCGCTGGCGCTGCTGTACGGCGCCGTCACCCGCACCCGCGGCCTGCTGTTCCGTCGCGGCGTGCTGCGCAGCGTGCGACTGGCCGCGCCGGTGGTGGTGATCGGCAACCTCAGCGTGGGCGGCACCGGCAAGACGCCGTTGACGATCGCCGTGGTCGAAGCCCTGCGCGAGCGCGGCCATCGTCCCGGCGTGGTCAGCCGCGGCCATGGCGGAACCCAGCGCGAACCGCTGCTGCTCGGCGCTGCGCCCGACCCGGCCCGGGTCGGCGACGAACCCTGCCTGATCCACGCCAGCGGCGTGCCGGTGGCGGTCGGGCGCGATCGTCCCGCGGCGGCGCAGTTGCTGCTGGATGCCGGCTGCGACGTGGTGCTCGCCGATGACGGCTTGCAGCACTACCGGCTGGCGCGCGACGTGGAGATCTGCGTGATCGACGGCGTGCGTCGTTTCGGCAATCGCCGCCCGCTGCCGGCCGGTCCCTTGCGCGAACCGGTCAGCCGCCTGCAGCGTGTCGACCTGCGCGTATGCAATGGTGGCGCCGCCGAGCCCGGCGAATATCCGATGCAGTTGCACGGGGGCGACGTCGTCGCCCTGGCCGATGGGCGGCGGCAGTCGCTGGCGACCTTCCGTGGCCAGCGCGTGCATGCCGTCGCCGCGATCGGCAACCCGCAGCGATTCTTCGACAGCCTGCGCGACGCGGGCATCGAGGTGATCGGACACCCGTTTGCCGACCACCATGCGTTTGTCCCGGGCGATCTCGCCTTCGGTGACGAGCTGCCGCTGCTGATGACCGACAAGGACGCGGTGAAGTGCGCCGGCTTCGCCCACCCGGACTGGTTCCGGGTGCCGGTGCGGGCGCAGTTGCCGCTGGCGTTCTTCGACGCGTTAACCACCCGCGTCGAGGCGGCGCTACGCCGGTACTGATTCGCCGCCGATCCACAGCCCGCGCAGCAGCTGCCCGCCGATCCAGTAGCACAGTTCCGCCGGCTGCTTCGCCTGCCACACCGCCAGGTCGGCGCGCTGACCGACCGCCAGCGTGCCGCGATCGTGCAGGCCCAGCGCACGCGCCGCATGCACCGTGACGCCGCGCAACGCCTCTTCCGGCGTCAGGCGGAACAGCGTGCAGGCCATGCCGGCGGCCAGGCGCAGCGACAGCAGCGGCGAGGTGCCGGGGTTGCAGTCGGTGGCGATCGCGATCGGCACGGCGTGCTCGCGCAGCCGCTCGATCGGCGGCAGTTTCGTTTCGCGCAGCGCGTAGAACGCACCCGGCAGCAGCACCGCCACGGTGCCGGCCGCGGCCATCGCGCGGATGCCGTTGTCGCCGAGGTGTTCCAGGTGATCGGCCGACAGGCCGCCGTACTCGGCGACCAGGGCCGCGCCATCCAGGTCGGAAAGCTGTTCGGCATGCAGCTTCACCGGCAGGCCGAGCTGCTTCGCCCGTTCGAACACGCGGCGGGTTTCCTCGCGGCTGAAACCGATGCCTTCGCAGAACGCGTCCACCGCGTCGACCAGGCCCTCGGCGGCCAGCGCGGGCAGCATCTCGTCGCAGGCCAGGGCCACGTAGTCGTCGCGTCGATCCTTGTACTCCGGCGGCAGCGCGTGCAGGCCCAGGAAGCTGGTGCGCACGCCGATGCCCAGTTCGCGCCCGATCCGGCGCGCCACGCGCAGCATGCGTCGCTCGCTGTCCAGGTCCAGCCCGTAGCCTGACTTGATCTCCAGCGTGGTCACGCCATCGGCCAGCAAGGCGCGGGCGCGCGGCAGCGATTGCGCCAGCAGCTGTTCCTCGCTGGCGGCGCGGGTGGCGGTGACGCTGGAGGCGATGCCGCCGCCGGCACGGGCGATCTCCTCGTAGCTGGCGCCGTTCAGGCGCAGGTCGAACTCGTGGGCGCGATCGCCGCCGAAGACCAGGTGGGTATGGCAGTCGATCAGTCCCGGCGTGACCAGCGCGCCATCCAGCGAGCGGAGCGTGTCGGCCAGCGTGGCGGGTTCGCCGGGCAGCTCGTCCATCCGGCCGAGCCAGGCGATGCGGCCGTGATGCATCGCGATCGCCCCGTGTTCGATCAGTCCGTACGGCGCCTCACCCGCGAACGTGGCCAGCGTCGCGTTGATCAGCAAGGTGTCCCAGCGAGGATGGCTCATGTCGATCGGGTTCCGGCGAAGGTCAGGAGGGGCAGGACGGAGGAATCAGGATTGTGCAGGCGACGGCGGGTCGGCCGGCGCGGCCGGCTCGTCGAACGCGGTGGTGCGCACCGCGGCCGGCGCGGCGTCACCGGTCTCGTCGAGCGAATCGTCGGCCAGTTCGTAGACCACGTCCTGGCTCTGGCGCTGGCTGGCCTGCTGCCGCTCGAAGTCCTGCACCATGCGCTCGGCAAAATCGCGGTAGACCGGCGTGGGGCAGAACAGCGAGGCGGCGGCGCGGGCCAGCAGGCAGGCGGCCATGATCGGGATCACCATGTCCTGGTTGTCGGTCAGCTCCATCGCGATCACCGCCGAGGTCAGCGGCGCGCCGGTGACGCCGGCCAGGTAGGCGCTCATGCCCAGCAGCACCACCGCGGCTGCCGGAATCCCGGGCAGGAAGTGGGCGATGTTCTGGCCCAGGCCCGCGCCGACCGCCAGCGCCGGCGAGAAGATGCCGCCGGGAATGCCGGCCCAGTACGAGACCACGTTGGCCAGCAGCTTGGCGATGCCGAAGCCCTGGTCGGGCATGTTCGCGGCGCCCTGCACGATCGCCCGCGCCTGGTCGTAGCCGGTGCCGTAGATGCTGTTGTGGGTGCACACGCCGAGCACGGCGAGGGTGAGCCCGCAGCCTGCCGCGAACGCCACCGGCCAGCGCGCGCGCAGGCGACCGACCCGGGCCAGCGGGCCACGCTGGCTCAGCAAGATCAGGCGTGCGAACAGGCCGCCCAGCAGGCCGCAGATCACCCCGGTCAGCAGCACCGCCAGCCAGGCGTGGCCCAGTGGCAGGCTGGCCTCGACCTCGCCGAAGTACGAGTAGTTGCCCATGATGCCCAGCGAGACCACGCCGCCGATGATCACCGCGGTCAGCAGCAGGCCGCTGAAGCGGTGCTCGAAGGTGCCGGCCAGTTCCTCGATCGCGAACACCACGCCGGCCAGCGGCGTGTTGAACGCCGCCGCGATGCCGGCCGCGCCACCGGCCAGGATGAAGCGCGAAGCGGCCTTGGGATCATTGAAGCCGAAGCGCCGGCCCAGCGAGTAGAACAGGCCCGCACCCACATGCACGGTCGGTCCCTCGCGGCCGATCGACGCGCCCACGGCCAGCGCGATCAGGGTCAGCGCCATCTTGCCCGCGGCAATCGGCAGCGCCAGCATCCGCGCGCGAAAGCCTTCGTCCTCGATGTGCAACGTGCCGATCACCTGGGGGATGCCACTGCCCCGCGTCGCGCGGAACCTGCCCTCGGTGACCCGGGCGAGCAGGGCGAACACGATCGGGGTGAGGATCAGCGGAATCCAGACGCCGTGGTCGAGGATGCGCAGGAACAGCTGGTACGACCACACGCTGGCCTTGGCAAACAGGATCGCCGCCAGCGCCACCAGCACCGCGCCGAACCACAGCACCAGCCGGCGTTTCCAGTGATGCGGCGCGAAGAACTCGTGCCCGAGCAGCGCCCGCAGGCGCGGGTTCGATGAGGTTGAAGCGGGTCTGGAAGGCTCGGACATGATCGCGATTATCGCAGAGCGGTGGCTGGCGATGGGTTCGAGCCTGTCGCATCCCCCATCCGCCCTGCGGGCACCTACCCCCGTTTTACGGGGAAGCAAGCATGCCGCGTCGAGGCTCGTCGCTTCCTTCCCCCGCCTGCGGGGGAAGGTGCCCGCAGGGCGGATGGGGGTGCGCTCCTGCTCTCGCTCTGTTCTTTCAGCGCGGCCGCCAGCGCGTCTCGTACAGGTCGAAGCGCCGGTCCTTGAGGTTGGTCACCGCGCCGGCATTGCGGGCGCGGGCCAGGCTTTCCAGGCGCAGGTCGGCGAACAGCACGGTCTCGATGTTCGGCGTGGAGTCGGCCGCGATGCCATCGCGGGCGAACGGGAAGTCGCTGGGCGTGAGGATGCAGCTCTGGCCGTACTGGATGTCGAAATTGTTGACGCCGGGCAGGTTGCCCACGTTGCCGGACAGCACCACGTAGCACTGGTTCTCGATCGCCCGTGCCTGCGAGCAGTAGCGCACGCGCAGATAGCCTTCGCGCACGTCGGTGCAGAACGGCACGAACAGGATCAGCGCGCCCTGGTCGGTCAGGTGGCGGGCCACCTCGGGGAATTCGGAGTCGTAGCAGATCATCACGCCGATCGGGCCGCAGTCGGTGAGGATCGTCGCGGCGCTGTCGCCGCCGGAGATGTTCCACACGTTGCGCTCGCTGGGCGTGGGATGCAGCTTCTCGCGCTCGTGCAGCGAACCGTCGCGCAGGCACACGTAGCAGACGTTGTGGATGTCGCCGTTGGCCTGTTCGGTGGGGTGCGTGCCGGCGATGATGTTGATGTTGTAATGGACGGCCAGACGGCTGAACAGCTCCTTCACCTGGGGCGTGTACTGGCTCAGCTTGCGGATCGACTCGAACGGCGACAGCTCGGTGTTCTCGATCGACAGCAGCTGCAGGGTGATCAGCTCGGGGAAGGTGACGAAGTCCGCGTTGTAGTCGGCGGCGATGTCGGTGAAGTATTCGACCTGGGTGGCGAACTCCTCGAACGAGGTGATCCTGCGCTGCTGGTACTGCACCGAAGCCACCCGCACCGAATCGGGCAGGCGCCGGGGCGAGGGGATCGGCGGCATGTCCGGCTGGTCGAGCAGGCGCGGGTTGCGCCAGACCAGGTGCACCGCATAGCCCAGCGAATCGTGGTCCGACGGCACGTACGCCCGCAGCAGGCCAATCACCTCGAAATCGTTGTTGAGCTGGAAGCTCAGGGTGAGGTCGCGGCGCTTGCCTTCCGCCACTGCCTGCACATACGCCTCGGCGCTGCCGTAGCGCTGGATGTTCCTGGCCAGCCCGGGGATGCGCCCGCCGAACACGATGCCGCGCAGCTTCAGGTCGGTGCACAGGCGCTTGCGCGCGTGGTACAGCCGCTGGCCGATGCGCATGCCGCGATAGTCCGGGTGCACCACCACTTCCATGCCGTACAGCCAGTTGCCGTCGGGCTTGTGGCGCGAACCCATGCCGCCGCCGGTGATCTGCGACCAGGTATGCGGGGCCAGCGCGGTTTCCTCGTCGATGCGGAAGGTGGCGCAGTAGCCGACCACCTTGCCCTCGTACTCGACCACGAGCTGGCCTTCGGGAAAGTGCGTCTGCTGGGAGCGCAGCATCTCCGGCGAGTGGCCCCACTCGGCGGTGTAGATGCGCGCGGTCAGTTCGGCCAGTTGCGGCACGTCGTCCAGGCGGGCCTGGCGCAACAGCAGTTTCGGGGTGTTTTCGCTGGTTTTCTTGCTCATGGGCCTGTGCACGGTCGGTTTGCGCTCGGGTGAATACGGAGCGGGGCGCCGGTTACACTGCACCATTCGGTGCGGAGCAAGCGTGATGAGCGAGTGGGCGAGTCCTTCGGGTTTCGAAGCCGGCCAGCTTTGGCGTGGCGACGGCTGGCTGGCCGACGGCCGGTTCGGGCTGTCGCCCGACGGTGCGCTGCTCGACCCACCGGCCGGGTCGCAGGCCCCGATCGGTGAGTGGGTGTTGCCGGGCATGCCGAACCTGCATTCGCACGCGTTCCAGCGGGCGATGGCCGGCCTGGCCGAACGTCGCAGCAAGGCCGACGACAGCTTCTGGAGCTGGCGCGAGACGATGTACGCGTTCGCCGCGGCGATCACGCCGGAGCAGCTGAAGGCGATCGCCAGCCAGCTCTACGTCGAGATGCTGAAATCCGGCTACACCCGGGTCTGCGAATTCCACTACCTGCACCACCAGCCGGACGGCACACCGTACGCGCAGCCCGAGGCGATGTCGCTGGCGTTGATCGAGGCGGCGCGCGAGGCCGGCATCGGGTTGACCCTGTTGCCGGTGCTGTACATGAGCGGCGGTTTCGACGGCCGGGCGCTCACCGCGCGGCAGCGCCGCTTCGGTCATTCGGTGGACGGCTATCTGCGCCTGCTGGAAAGCCTGCGCGCGCACGAAGACGACGCGGTGCGCGTCGGCATCGCGCTGCACTCGCTGCGCGCGGTGCCGGAACAGGCCTTGGCCGAGGTGCTGGCCAGTCCGCTGGCCCGCACCGGTCCGATCCACATCCACATCGCCGAGCAGATCGGCGAAGTGCAGGATTGCCTGGCCACCCGCGGCGCCCGTCCGGTCGAGTGGCTGTTCGAACATGCCGACGTCGACGAACGCTGGTGCCTGGTGCACGCTACCCATCTGACCGAGGCGGAAGCCGCGCAGCTGGCGCGCAGCGGCGCCGTCGCCGGCCTGTGTCCCACCACCGAGGCGAACCTGGGCGACGGCCTGTTTCCGCTGGCCGACTTCCTCGACGCCGGCGGCACGCTCGGCGTCGGTTCGGATTCGCACATCTCGATCTCGCCGGTGGAAGAGCTGCGCTGGCTGGAATACGGCCAGCGCCTGGCCACCCGCCACCGCAACATCGCGGCGCGACAGCAGGGCGACAGCGTGGGCGAGACCTTGTGGCGGGCCGCCCTCGTCGGCGGTGCCCGGGCCAGCGGCGCGGCGGTCGGTGAACTGCGCGCCGGGGCCCGCGCCGACCTGATCGTGCTGGATGACGCCTCGCCGCTGCTGGCCGCCCGCGACGCGCGTTCGCTGATCGACAGCTTCCTGTTCTCCGGCAACACGCCGCTGGTGCGCGACGTGATGGTCGGCGGCCGCTGGCAGGTGCGCGATTTCCGGCATCGCGACGAGGCCGCCATCGCGGCACGCTACCGCGCCGCGGTGGGCGCGCTGGCGGCGCGTTGAGGCAGCACGGCGGAAGATGAACGCCGGCCATCGACTGCTCGCCCTGGCGTCATCGGCGTGGACGACAGCGGCGTTCTGACGGACACCTGCCACGAATGGAGTGTCCCATGCGTCGAATCACCTCCTGTCTTGCCCTCGGCGTGCTGCTGGCGGGCAGCGCCTCGCTCACCGGCTGCATCGTGGCCGCGCCCCGTCCGGTCGCCCACGTGAGGGTGGTGGAGCCTGTCCACGCCCGGGTCTGGGTGCCCGGTCATTGGGGCCCCCGCCGCGTCTGGGTCGGCGGCTACTGGCGCTGACGCCTCCGAGGTCAGCGCCGCCGGCATCGGCGGCGCTGGCCCCTACGCACGACCGACGCGATTTGCCACACTCCGTTTTTCTGTCGGCGTGCCTGCATGCGTTCGAATGCCTTGCTCGCGGTGGGACTGGCGCTGTGCTCGGCGCTGTTCTTCACGCTCACCTACGTGCTCAACCGCAGCCTGGTCGCCGGTGGCGGGCATTGGGCGTGGGCGGTGATCCTGCGTTACCTGCTGACCTTGCCGCTGCTGGCCGTGGTGCTGCCGTTCCAGGGCGGGCTGGGCGAACTGCCGGGCGAGCTGCGCCGGCATGCGCGGCCGTGGTTGCTGTGGAGCGGCGTGGGCTTCGTGCTGTTCGGCGTGCCGCTGACCTGGGCGGCCAGCAGCGGGCCGTCGTGGCTGATCGCCGGCAGCTTCCAGACCACCGTGCTGGCCGGCCCCTTGCTGGCGCCGCTGATCTATCGCGACGAACGGGCACGGCTGGCCTGGCGCACGCTGGCGATCGGCGCGCTGATCGTGGCTGGCGTGTTCGCGCTGCAATGGGGTCACGCCCAAGGTCAGCTGCATGCCGGCGACTGGCTGGCGATCGGCGCGGTGGTGCTTTCCGCATTCGCCTATCCGCTGGGCAATCGGCAATTGCTGTTGCATCTGGAGCAGGGGCCGACGCGACTGAACGCGGTGCAGCGCGTGTTCGGCATGACGCTGTGCAGCTGGCCGCTGTGGCTGCTGTTCGCGGTGATCGCGTGGTTCACCGTCGGCCCGCCGAGCTTGCGCGAGGCGCTGCTGGCCGGCGGCGTGGCGCTGTCTTCCGGCACCATCGCCACCATCCTGTTCTTCCGCGCCACCGACATGGTGCGCAGCGAACCGACCGCGTTGGCCGCGGTCGAGGCGATGCAGGCCGCCGAGCTGCTGTTCGCCACCGTGCTCGGCGTGCTGTTACTCGGCGAGGCGTGGCCGCGCGGCTACGCGCTGTTCGGCGCGCTGGCGATCATCGTCGGCATCGCGCTGTTCGGCTGGGTCAGCGGCCGTGGCGCCGCGGGCGACGACGAGGCCGTGCGTGCATTGCGCGGTGATCGCAGCGCCTGAGCGGCTTATGCTTGCGCGATGCCCACGTCCCCAGGCAAGACAGACACCATGAACCACGAAGCGGAGCCGGCTCCGTACATCCACCACGGCACGCCCGCGTTCCGTCACACCAACCTCGCCCTGTTCGCCGCCGGCTTCGCCACGTTCGGACTGCTGTACTGCGTGCAGCCGCTGATGCCGGAGTTCAGCCGCCACTACGGCGTCAGCGAGGCCGGCGCGGCGATGTCGCTGTCGTTGACCACCGGCGTGCTGGCGTTCGCCATGCTGTTCGCCGGCGGCTTGTCCGATGCGTGGGGACGCAAGTCGATCATGGTGGCCTCGCTGCTGGCCTCGGCCGTGCTGGTGCTGGTCACCGCGCTGATGCCGGACTGGAACGCGCTGCTGCTCGTGCGCAGCCTGCTCGGCCTGACCCTGAGCGGTTTGCCGGCGGTGGCGATGACTTACGTCAGCGAAGAGATGCACCCGGAATCGGTTGGCCTGGGCATGGGCCTGTACATCAGCGGCAGCGCGGTAGGCGGCATGGGCGGGCGGCTGATCTCCGGCGTGCTGGCGGACTTCTTCGGCTGGCGCGTGGGCGTGGCGACGGTGGGCCTGGTCGGCGTGCTGGCGGCGCTGATCTTCTGGCGCGTGTTGCCGCCGTCGCAGCACTTCGTGCGGCAGCCGCTGCGCTGGCGCAGCCTGCTGGCCCGCTTCGGCGGCATGTTCCACGACCGCGGCCTGCCATGGCTGTTCGTCGAGGGCTTCCTGCTGCTCGGCGCCTTCGTCACCGTCTACAACTATCTCGGCTACCGCCTGCTGGCGCCACCGTACAACCTCAGCCAGACCGTGGTCGGGCTGATCTTCGGCATCTACCTGATCGGCACCTTCAGCTCGGCGTGGATGGGACACCTGGCCGGCAAGCTGGGCCGGCGCAAGGTGTTGTGGACCGCGTTCGCGCTGATGCTGCTGGGCGTGGCGCTGACCATGACCACGCCGCTGTTGCTGGTGATGCTGGGCATCGTGGCGATCACGTTCGGCTTCTTCGGCGGCCACTCCATCGTCAGCAGCTGGGTCGGCCGTCGCGCCGGCGCGGCGAAGGCCCAGGCCGCTTCGGTCTATCTGTTCTGCTACTACATGGGCTCCAGCATCGCCGGCGCCAGCGGGGGACTGTTCTACGCCGCGCACGGCTGGAACGGCGTGGCGCTGTTCGTCGGCGCGCTGGTGCTGGCCGGGCTGCTGATCGCGCTGTGGCTGTTCCGCCTGGCCCCGCTGGTCAATGTGGCGACGCCGCCCACGCCGATGAGCAAGGGGGCGATGCCGTAGCTCCCCCTGCGGGTCCCGAGGGGAGTCCTGCAGGTGAGGGGGTGCTTTTGATCTTGCGGGACTGACGCGAAGAGCGGACCCCACCCCGGCCCTCCCCTGCACGCAGGGGAGGGAGAACGGTAGATGCAGGGGAGGGAGAAAGGCTCAGCGGGATGCGGGTTTCAGCATGTCCTTCACCGCGTCGTAGCTGCCGTCGTTCGCCGCGGCGGGAATCCCCAGCAGATGGGTCATCAGCGGATAGACGTCCAGGTTCGGGAACGCGGGCACCTTCGCGCCGACGCGGAACGCGGGGCCGTGGGCCACGAAGATCGCCTGCATCAGCGGCTCGGCGTTGTCGAAGCCGTGCTCGCCCAGGCTCACCCGGCCCTTGCGCTTGGCCGCGTAGTCGGTGGTGGTGATGCGCCAGTGCACGTTCGCCAGGCACAGCAGTTGCGGCACGCGTGCGTTGTGGCCGTAGGCCAGTCGTGCGGGCACGCGGCTCTTGTCCCAGCACTGCATGTGCGCCTGCGGCTGTTCCAGGGTCTGTTCGATCTGGCGGAACGCGGCTCGGTCCTCGGCGCTGTCCGACTTCGGATTGAACCCGGCCAGGATGCCCAGGCTCACCGCGTGGACCTGGTCCAGCGGGATCAGCGTGTCGATCATCACGTTGTTCGCTTCGGGCACAGTGGCCATGCCGTGGTCGGACACCACGATCAGGTTGATCCGGTCGAACAGGCCGCGCTGCTTCAATCCGCTCACCAGCTGCGCCAGCGCCGCGTCGGTTTCGCGCAGCGCCTCGTTCACCTGGGGCGTATCCGGGCCGTAGACGTGGCCGGCGTGATCGACCCCGTCGAAGTACAGCGTGAGGAAGCTGGGCCGCTCGGCGACGGGCAGGTCCAGCCACGCCAGCACCTGGTCGACCCGCTGGGCCGGCGTGACCGCACCGTCGTAGGCCAGCCAGTGGTCGGGGCGATGGCCGTGGATGTCCGCTTCCGAACCGGGCCAGAACATCGTGGCCGTGCGCAGTCCATGCTGGTCGGCGGTTTCCCAGATCGGCGTGCCCTCGGCCCACCAGCGACCGTCGCTGATCGCCTTGCGGCTGCTCAGCGAGAACTTGCCCAGCTGCGGGTCGAACATCGTGTTGTTGACCACGCCGTGGTGGTCCGGGGTCAGGCCGGTGACCAGGGTGTAGTGGTTCGGGAACGTCAGCGACGGGAACGCCGGCTGCATCGAAGCGGCCTGCACGCCACCGCGGGCAAGCATCGCCAGGGTCGGGCTGAGCCCGCGCTGCATGTAGTCGTGCCGATAGCCGTCGATGGAAATCAGCAGCACGGGCGCGGGCTTGCCCGTCGTAGCGGCGATGGCAGGTGTGGCTGCGGGGCGCTGCGTGGCGCAACCGAAGCTGAATGCTGCCAGGGAGCAGAGCAGCAGGCGAAACAGGATTTTCATACGGACAACCTTACGATGCATTGAAACCAACTGCACATGATCGCGCACCCTCATGACCAATACACGTCTTGATCGACATTCCCGGACGACACGCCTGCTGATGGCCGGCTTGGTGGCGCTCGTTCCGCTGGGTACGGCGGCGGCCTGGCAGTCCACCGCGCAGCCGGTGATCCGGCCGGTGTCGCCCAGTGTGCGGTTCCAGCAGGCCGCGCAGCAGCAGAAGACGCGCGACGACCTGCAGCAGAGCCAGCTGCAGCAGCAGTTGCACAATGCCGTGCAGGACACCGCGAAGCGTCCGTCCGCGAATGACCCGCGCGCACTCGAGCAACTGGACAAGGCCCAGCAGGCGCAGCGCGACCGTGACCGCGCCGCGCAACAGGACCTGCTCGATCGCCAGCGCGACCAGCAGAACGTGCAGCCCTTGCCCCGCGTCGTGCCGAAGGCGCTGCCGACCTCCGCGCAGGGCGGTTAAGCCGCGCGGCTCCGCCTGGAGCCTGTGAAGAAAACCACTTCCTGTGGTTTTCTTCTATCGCGAGCCCGGTACACGCCCGGACTCGCTCACATGAAACAGTCACTTGCATGACTGCTTCATGCCCGGCCCTCATGGCCGACCTGAGAGGTTGAAAAACTCACAACCTCTCAGCCGAACAGGTCGCCGTGCGCGATGCGCTGTTCCAGGTTCAGCAGGTAGCGCTTCGTCGGCAGGCCACCGCCGAAACCGGTGAGGCTGCCGTCCGCGCCGATCACGCGATGGCAGGGCAGCACGATCGGCAACGGGTTGCGTCCGTTCGCGGCACCCACCGCCCGCACCGCCAGCGGCTTGTCGATGCGCCGGGCCAGTTCGCCGTAGCTGATCGTGATGCCATACGGAATCCGCCCCAGCTCCTGCCACACCTCCAGCTGGAAGGGCGTGCCCACCGGATGCAGCGGCAGCTCGAAGTGCTGACGCTGGCCGGCGAAATATTCCTCCAGTTGCACCCGGGCGAACTGCAGTGGCGCCGCCGCGCGTACCCAGCCCGGATGCGCCTGCTTCGGGTGCCGTTCGCGCTCGAACCAGATCTGGCGCAGCCCATGCCGGTCCGCCACCAGGCGCAGCGTGCCGACCGGGCTGTCCATCTCGTCGTACCAGATCGTGTCGGGGCCAGCGGTCATGCCATCGTCTCCGTCTTGCGTGGGCGTGGTGGCGTGTCCGCGGCACCGCGCCAAAGGTGGATCACGGCGTACGCGCGCCACGGGCGCCAGCGGTTCGCCAGTTCGGTCAGCGCCTTCGTGCCCAGCGGCGTGGCGGAGGTCGTCGCCTCGCGGCGCAGGATCAGGTCGGCGGCAGGGAACGCATCCGGATCGCCGAGCGCGCGCATCGCGATGTAGTGCGCGGTCCACGGGCCGATGCCCGGCAGCGCGACCCAGCGCGCCACGAACTCGTCCAGCGACTGGCCCGCCCGAAAATCCACGTGGCCATCCAGCAAGGCCTGCGCCACGCCGCTGATCGTCGCGGCGCGCGCAGTGGTTAGCCCGACCTCGCGCAGATCCGCCGCGGCCAGCGCGGCCGGCGTCGGAAACAGTCGGGTCAGGCCGGGCCACGGCGCCGTCGGCAACGGTTCGCCCCAGCGCTGCACGATCCGGCTTGCCAGCGTGCGCGCCGCCGCCACGCTGATCTGCTGGCCCAGGATCGCCCGCACCGCGATCTCGAAACCGTCCCAGCCGCCGGGCAGGCGCAGCCCCGGCTCGCGGCGGCGAAGCGGGCCCAGGATCGGGTCGGCGTGGAACGTGTCGGTGATCGCCCGCGGGTTCGCATCCAGGTCGAACATCCGGCGCAGCGTCGTCACCACGCCGAGGATCTGCGTCGGCTGCGGGCAATGCAGTTCCAGTTGCAGCGCATGTTCGCCAGCCGGCCACGCGCGCAGGCGCAGCCAGCCCGGCGTGTTCGCGGGGCCGAACACGCGCGCATAGCTGTTCTCGTCGACCTGTTCCACGCCGGGCAACGCGCGGGTGCGCAGGAACGCGAGCAGCGCATCGAACGCGTACGGTGGCCGGTAGCCCAGCCGTAACCGCAGCGGCGCGCCCGCCATCGCGCGCGGATGCCGGCGCAATTCGCGCGGCGCGATCCGGTTCGCCTGGGCGAACGCGGCGTTGAACCGGCGCAGGCTGCGGAAGCCGGACGCGAGCGCCACTTCCGTCACCGGCAGCGCCGTCTCCGTCAGCAGCTGCTTCGCGAACAGCAGCCGGCGCGTCGTGTGCACGCTGATTGGCGGCGCGCCGACATGCTCGACGAACAGCCGGCGCAATTGCCGCGCGCCCACGCCGACCTGGGTGGCCAGCGCGTCCAGCGATTGCTCCGCCAGCGCGCTGGCCTCGATCAGCTTCAATGCGCGGGCCACCGCCCGGTTGCCGCGTTGCCCTTCGTCGCTGCCCGGCGCCAGCTCCGGGCGACAGCGCAGGCACGGCCGGTAGCCGGCCACCTCGGCGGCCGCCGCGTTCGCGAAATAGCGCACGTTCTCGTGCTTCGCGGAAGGCGCCGGGCAGACCGGGCGGCAATAGATGCCGGTGCTGCTCACCGCGACGAAGAACAGCCCGTCGAAGCGCGCGTCGCGGCTGCGTCGGGCCTGTTCGCAGATGGATGCCGCGGGCAGGGAAGGGGCGGGATTCATGACCTCAGGCTAGCACCGCCGCGTCGAGCAGACTCGCCGTTTTCGGACACCAATACCGCGCGCCTCGATACGCAGGCATCAAGGCCGCAGCATCAATGCCGCAGCATCAATGTCGGATGACGGGCAGCGCGGCGGTGTCGCCGTGCGGGCACGCCGCCACGCGGCCGGCCCGAAATGCATCCGCATCCGCCGCGCTCGCCGGCCCGCCTTCATCACCGCCATCGAACGCGGCGCGCCACACGCCATCCGCCGCGCGCCGCCACGTCGTCGCGAACCGGCCGATCGTGTAGCGCCGCTTCGCGCCGGGTGCCATGTTCTCGAACAGGTACGCACCGCTGGAATACGCGAGCGTGCCATCGCCGCTCACCACGACCTGTTGCGGATACCAGTCCAGGCGCACCGACTTGCCCTCGATCATCGGCGCCCAGTGCTGCAGGATCGCGGCGCGACCGCGCGTCGGCTGCGGCGTATTCGCATCGAACACCGCGTCGGCCATCACGTGCCCGGCAAACGCTGCCGCATCGTGTTTCTGCACGCTTTGTGCGAACGACAACTCGCGCTGCCATACCGCGCACTCCGGCGTCGCCGCCTGCGCGATGGCCGGGGCGATCGCGCACGCCAGCAACATCAGCCCACTCTCACGCAACGTCATCAGCCTGCTCCCCGCGGACCGCCCGCCGCCGCAGGATTCTCCTTGTCCGGGCATACGGCCAGTGCAGGACGGCAGGGGGTGGACGCTTCAGGCCGCGACAGGCGCGGCCGGCGCAGTATGATCGTCGGCGTCGCCAGGGCTGGGGGAGGCCCGCATGACTGCACTGCAACGCGGTTTGCTGATAGCGGCCCTGATCCTGCTGGGTCTGGGCGAGTGGATCTGGAACATGCACCTGGTGCAATCGCAGGTCCGGCAGATGATGCAGGCGCAGGCGGCGAAGCCGCACGACCGCCCGTCGTCGCTGCCCGCGCACAAGTTCACTCGCGAGCAGGGCTATGCGTTCATCGCCGCGCTGAAGAAGGCCGAGGCGATCGCCGATCCGCTGCAGCGGTGCCTGGCCTATCCCGATCCGCCGGACAGCCACTGGTCGCGCGATGCGGTGGTCGCGTATTGCCATTACCGCCTGCAACCGCGGCTCACGTTCGCCGAGGCGCAGTCGCTGATCCAGCACGGCAAGGCGGCCGAGCTCGATCGCCGCCTCGCAGCCGCCCTGCATGCGCAACAGACCGTCCCGGACTCACGTGGCCTGCTCGATCGCATCTACCAGGATGCGTTCCAGAACGGCTCGTTCGAGGTGCGGCCCACGCTGGATGCGTGGAAGCGCGATGCGCCGGACAGCGCGTTCGCGTTCGCCGCCAGCGGCACGGCCTACGTGTCGATGGCCGCCGAAGCGCGCGGCGAGAACTACCTGAGCGACACGCCGGACAGCCAAGTGCAGGCGATGGACAAGCTGCTGGCCCAGGCCGACAGTGACCTGCGCCGGGCGATCGCGCTGGACCCGAAGGTCACTCCCAGCTACGCCGCGCTGATCCACGCCGGCGGCATGGGCTACGGGCGCGACTATGTCGACGCGGCGATCCGCGATGCGCTGGCGGCGGTGCCCGACGACTATTCCACCTACAGCATGGCGCTGTGGGCGCGCCAGCCGAACTGGGGCGGTTCATACGAAGCGATGGACCAGCTGGCCGCGCAGGCGCGGGCCCGGGCGCCGAACAATCCGCTGATGAAGGTGCTGTCGACGGAGCGGCCGTTCCAGCAAGTCTGGCGCTGCGACTGCAGCGATGCGGACGAGATGGCGGCGTATCCGCATGCGGTCGACGAACTGACCAGCAGCAGCAACCTGCTCGGCATCGGCCGGATGGCCAGCAAGTACCGCGACCAGACCATGGCCCTGATCTACCAGTCCGAAGCGCTGCGCTTCACGCCCGGCGACGAGGACGCCCGCGTGAACCGAGCGTTCGCCCTGGTCGACTACGACGAATCGGCCTGGGCCGCGGCGGACCTCAGCCAGCTGCTGGACCGCTCGCCCGGTAACGCGAGGGCGCTCGACGCGCGCGCGAACGCGTACGAGATGCAGGGCGACTACCGGCGTGCCGAGCAGGACTTCCGCGCCCTGCTGGCGCTGAACCCGGGCGACACGCGCGCGCTGGGCAAGCTCGGCGACATGTTCGTCAACTGGGAAAAGAACTGGGACAAGGGCTGGGCCGTGGCCGACCAGCTGATCCGCGAGCAGCCGCAGAACCCGTACGGCCTGCTGCTGCGCGCCGGCATCCAGGAACAGCAGCCCCGTGGCGGCCTGGACGCGACCGTCCAGCAACTGCAGGCGCGCTTCGGCAAGGACCCGAACATGGCGAAGATCATCGTGCGCATGCGCGCCGCGGTGGCGCTGCGCAAGCACACCGGCATCGACGGCAAGCCCGCGGCGCCGTGAGCCGGCCCCCGGTTCGACCCGGCCGCTGACCTATACTCGGTGGTCTGACTCACCGGAGCCCTTCGTGATGAACGCACCCACCCGCATCGACACCACCCGCACCATCCGCGCGCCCCGCGGCAGCGAGCTTTCCTGCAAGAGCTGGCTCAGCGAGGCGCCGTTCCGCATGCTGCAGAACAACCTCGATCCGGAGGTGGCGGAGAACCCGGCCGAGCTGGTGGTGTACGGCGGCATCGGTCGCGCCGCACGCAACTGGGAGTGCTTCGACGCCATCCTCAAATCGCTGCGCGAACTGAACGACGACGAGACCCTGCTGGTGCAGTCCGGCAAGCCGGTCGGCGTGTTCCGAACGCACAGGGATGCGCCCCGCGTGCTGATCGCGAACTCCAACCTGGTGCCGCACTGGGCCACCTGGGAGCACTTCAACGAGCTCGATAAAAAGGGCCTGATGATGTACGGCCAGATGACCGCCGGCTCGTGGATCTACATCGGCTCGCAAGGCATCATCCAGGGCACCTACGAAACCTTCGTCGAGATGGGCCGCCAGCACTACGGCGGGAACTTGAAGGGGCGCTGGATTCTCACTGCCGGCCTCGGCGGCATGGGCGCGGCGCAGCCGCTGGCCGCGTCACTCGCCGGTGCGTGCAGCCTCAACATCGAATGCCAGCAGAGCCGCATCGACTTCCGCCTGAAGACCCGCTACGTCGACGAGCAGGCCAGCGACCTCGACGACGCGCTGGCGCGCATCGCGAAATACACCGCCGCCGGCGAAGCGAAATCCATCGCCCTTCTTGGTAATGCCGCCGATGTGTTGCCCGAGCTGGTCAAGCGCGGCGTCAGGCCAGACGCCGTCACCGACCAGACCAGCGCGCACGACCCCGTCAACGGCTACCTGCCGCAGGGCTGGACCGTGGAGCAGTGGTTCGAGCGCCGCAAGGCCGACCCCGCTGGCACCGCCCGCGCCGCCAAGCTGTCGATGAAAACCCACGTCGACGCGATGCTGGCGTTCCACGCCCAGGGCATCCCCACCTTCGACTACGGCAACAACATCCGCCAGATGGCCCAGGACGTCGGCTGCGAAAACGCGTTCGCGTTCCCCGGCTTCGTCCCCGCCTACGTGCGCCCGCTGTTCTGCCGCGGCGTCGGACCTTTTCGATGGGTTGCACTCTCGGGCGATCCGGAAGACATCTACAAGACCGACCAGAAGGTCAAGGAACTCATCCCCGACGACGAGCACCTGCACCGCTGGCTGGACATGGCGAAGGAGCGCATCAGCTTCCAGGGTTTGCCGGCGCGCATCTGCTGGGTCGGTCTGGGCCTGCGCGACAAGCTCGGCCTCGCGTTCAACGAGATGGTGCGCAACGGCGAGTTGAAGGCGCCGGTGGTGATCGGGCGCGATCACCTGGATTCCGGCTCGGTGGCGTCACCGAACCGGGAGACCGAGGCGATGAAGGATGGCTCGGACGCGGTATCCGACTGGCCGCTGCTCAATGCGATGTTGAATGTTGCAGGTGGCGCGACCTGGGTATCGCTGCATCATGGCGGCGGGGTGGGGATGGGGTATTCGCAGCATTCCGGCGTGGTGATCGTTTGCGATGGCACGAAGGAAGCGGATGAGCGGATTGCGCGGGTGCTGTGGAATGACCCGGGGACCGGGGTGATGAGGCATGCGGATGCGGGGTATGAGGTGGCGGTGGAGTGTGCGGGGGAGCAGCACTTGAAGCTGCCGATGATCTGAGCCATTAAGGAGGACAGGGCGAAAGGATTGATGTATTGAAGTTGCGCAAGGTGGAGGCGGAGCTTGCGCGCGATCGACTCTCTCCGGGGGCTTAATTGCCTCCATCCCTTTTCTTCAACTCCATTGGCGCCTACGCCGGGGCGGCCAAAGCCGCGGTCAGCACCCTGATCTATGGAGGAATTGGTCTCTCAAAACGAGCAACTGGGCAGAGGTGGCCCGGTTGGCTTAACCTCTTGACGGTGCCGGAGGCATATCAGGCGTCGCGGCATGGAGCAGAAGGGGGATTCCGATGACGATCTTGGATGAAGTGCGTCTGTGGGCGCGCGAACAGTGTGACTGGCAGCGTGAAGCGGTGGCTCGGCTTGAAGAGCACTTGTCGCTCAGCGCCGATGACGACGAAGACCTTTACGCCATTCTCAAGGCGGCTAGAGGTATTCCCGATCCCGAAGGAAGAGCGCCACGCCCACAAGTTGACGGGCCGATCAATCGGCCCACGCGATCTACTGATGCCGTCAGTCTATTGGCGGTCACCGAGACACGAAACGTCAATGCGCTTGCCAGAAATGGCGCGCTAACTTTTGCACCCACCGGCTTGACCGTTGTCTATGGATCGAACGGGTCAGGAAAATCTGGGTATGCACGTGTTTTGAAGCAGGCCTGTTTTGCGCGGGACAAGCGGGAAAGGGTTCTTCCGAACGCCGATTTGCCGAGGGAAGAGGCTGGGGTGCCCAGCGCAGATCTTGTGGCCACTATTGGAGACCAGGAAGCATCATTCACCTGGACCGCTGATGCCGCAGAGCTCACTGAGCTGAGTCGGGTGGCGGTCTTTGATCATACGTGTGCTCGTGCGTTTGTAGATAACGAAGGCAGTTTTTCCTACTCGCCGGCCGGCTTGGACATCCTCGCCGACCTCGGCGCGACGTGCGTGCGAATGAAAGCAAAGCTTCAGCGCGACATCGACGCGTCCGCTCCGAACGTGGAGCCCTTGCGGGCGCTTATGAACCGAGAAGCGACGGTAGCTGGAAAACTGGCCAAGGCGCTTCCTGCTGGAGTTTCGGAGGCCCAGATCATTGGGGCTGCCGGACTGAGCAAGGAGCAATCTGATCGATTGGATGCAGTGACGCGTGCGTTAGCTGCACCCGACCCCAAGGTTCAAGCCGCTGCCTTCCGTAACCAAGCCCTGCGGGTGAAGGTGATTGCCGATGCTATTTCTTCGGTATCAGCCGTTGTTAATCAAGAGAAAGCCCAACAGCTTCGGGTATTGGTCGATGCCTCCAACAGGGCCAAGGAGGCGGCTGATCACGTGACGAGAGTATTCAATGAAACGCCTGGCCAACTTCCAGAGACCGGCAGCGAACCGTGGCGTGCGATGTATGAAGCGGCTCGAAACTTCGCGGTGACTTCTGAGCCCATAAAGTCCTTTCCCAGCCTTGAGAAGGGGATGCCGTGCCCTCTTTGTCAACAGGAGCTTGAAGCCGAGGCTACCAGTCGGCTTTCGACATTCGAGGCCTTCATCAAGGGGGATGTTCAGCAGAAGGCGGATGAGGCGCGTGAGGCCGCCGCCGTTGCCTTCAGGCAGCTACGTGATAACCGTATTGATATCGGACTGACCGCAGCGGTCGTTGCTGACCTTACATCCCTCTCCGAGGGGTTGGTTGATCGGTGTTCGGAGTTCCAAAGGCAACTGCGAGAGCGTCAAGGCGCGATTGTGGCCGCTTGTGGAAAGGATGGACGTTGGGAGACCGTGCCCGATCTGGAGGACGGACCGGTTCAAGAGCTCAACCAGTTGATGGCCGATCTTTCAGGTAGGGCCACGGCGATGGACGACGCCGCTGACGAGGCGCAGAAGCTTGCGTTGACCGCAGAGCGGGACGAGCTGGAGGCACGTCGACTGCTCGGAGATCTCAAAGGCGTGGCTATCGAGGCCATCCAGCGCCATGCGAACAGAGCCAAGCTCCAAGCATGCGCTTCCGATGTCCACACGCTCGCGATCACCCGAAAATCCACAGAGCTGACGAACAACTTGGCAACTGCTGAGCTGATGGAAGCGCTCAACGGGGAGTTAGATCTCCTCAACATCGCCAATCTTCAGGTCGTCATGAAAGCAGGGGGGGAAAGGGGGCGCAGCACCTATAAGCTGATATTGGAACGTCCAGGAAGGTTTCCTGCCGGCGATGTCCTCAGCGAAGGGGAGCAGCGCGCGGTTGCGATCGCTTCCTTCCTCACCGAACGAAGGCTCTCCGGAGACCCGAGTGGCGTAATTTTCGATGACCCCGTTTGCTCGTTGGATCACCGTCGGCGCCAACGAGTTGCCCGTCGCATAGTAAAGGAGGCGGATGAGCGACAAGTGATCGTTTTCACCCACGACATGTTTTTCCTTTTTGCGCTGATGCAGGAAGCGGAAGAGCTCGGTGTAGCGGTCTCACCGCGCACAGTATCCCGAGCCAAAGAGGGGTTTGGAGTTTGCGTCGATGAACTTCCGTTCGATGGCGCTTCGACAAAATCACGAGTCGGGTGGCTGAGAAACAAGCAAGTGGAATGCGCGAGGCTGCACCGCGATGGTGAGGAAGTCGCCTACAACGACCAAGTGGGAAGGCTCTACAGCAAGTTGCGCGAAGCTTGGGAGGGATGTGTCGAAGAGGTGTTACTGAATGGAACCGTGGAACGCTTCAGGAAGTCGGTGGAAACCAATCGACTAGCCAAGGTTTACATCACTGATGACGACGTTTCCAAAGTTGTCGCGAACATGGGGCGCTGCTCGAACTACGCCCACAACGTCGCCCGACGAGGGGATATTGAAATGCCAACACCAGAGGATTTGACGGCTGATATCGAAATCCTTGAGGGTTGGCGAGCGGAGTTGGAATCGCGAAAGAAGGTGAAGCGGGCTGGATGAGGGAGCAAAACGGGGGCAGAGTGCGCTTTCTAGCTGGTCCCCGGGAGTCCAACCAATTAAGGGGTCGGAGCGGTCGCTGCCCGAACCTAATGAAATTTTGAGGACAGCAATGATGGATGTCGAGGACGAGCAAAGTGGCCGGCTTTTAAGGGAGTTTGAAAGCTTGCGGCCAACATACGAAGAATTCTCCAAGAGCGTTAGCTTGCTCTTGGGAAAGCTGCTGAGAAAGCCCCTTCAGATTCATTCGATCAACTGTAGAGTTAAGGATCCAGGTAGTCTATCGGGGAAACTCCGCAGGCCAAACAAAAAGTATGATCAGCTTGATCAAATTACCGATCTCGCCGGCGTGCGCATTACTACGTACTTCGCAGAAGATGTTGAGCTTGTCGCTAGGGTTATAGAAAGTGAGTTTCAAATCGACACACAAAATTCGGTCGATAAAAGAGAGGTACTTGATCCGGACCGTTTTGGTTACCAATCTTTGCATTACGTTTGCTCACTCAACGGTGACCGTGTGAATTTGGGGGAATATAAGGATTTTACCGGAATAAAGGTTGAAATACAGGTGCGGTCGATCTTGCAGCATGCTTGGGCTGAAATTGAGCATGATCTTGGATATAAGGCAGGTTCTGTTGTGCCTAAACCGATCAAGCGAAGGTTCGCTCGAGTTGCCGGTCTCCTCGAGCTGGCTGACGATGAATTCGCGAGAATCCGGAGGGAGCTATCCGAGTACGCTGAGTCGGTATCGGAAGTTATAAAAGGTGCGCCTGCGAACGTGGGGATAGACAAGATTTCCTTGCGGTCCGTGTTCGAAACATCGCCCTCTGCCGTCAAACGGCTCTCGGAAACGATTGCGAGTCTTATAGACGCGTCTCTGTTGCCGTTGGATGACAGGCAGATTGATGAATTTGTGGCTAGCTTAATCCTGCTTGGCGTTGATACTGTGGCGAAGCTAGAACAGGCTATTGCCTGCAGAGCTCATATAGTGGGAGAGTTTGCAGAAAAATGGCTTGACGGCACGGATCACCTCTATGTGCCGCACGAGATCGGATTGCTATATTTGTGTTATGTGCTTTTGGGCGAGATGAAGGATACCAAAAAAGCAATAAAGTTCATTGAAATTAATCATTTCTTGGATGGCGCCAATTTAGTGCATAGAATCTTCAACACATATGACTCTATTGTTGATAAGGGACGCAACGATTAAAGAGACGTGGCTAATTAAGCCTTGTCTCTCGTGCGGAAGGTGCAATTAATGGGGGCGTGGCTAATTAAATTCCAATTGAATGGGACGTGGCTAATTAAATTTTCCCGATGTCTGGCAGGGCCGTCCATCCGCCGGGAATAATTGGCCACTCCCCTTTTTTTGGAAAGGGAAAATGATGAAGATCGTGACACTCGATTCGCTGGATGCCCAATCCTGTGTGTTCCTGGCCGACATGCTGGACGATCCGGTGCTGCGAGCGTCCCTGTTTGGTGGCAGCGGACACATCAGTGCGTGGCATGCTGAGCGAATCTGGTCGCACGCCGTTGATGATGAGACAAGATGGCTGGTGCGTTGCGTAGAGTCGCAGCGCATTGTCGGAGGCATCGGTGTCGTGCGCGAAGAGGTGCGTTTGTTCGTGCGCTCCGATCTCCAAGGCCAGGGCTATGGCCGCGCATCTCTCGCTGCGTTGCTGCAGTTGCGCCAAACACTCGGGGTTTGGCCCAACTTGAGTGCGTGGACGGTACGCGAGAACCGCGCAGCGCGGCTGGCGTTTGAGGCTGCGCAATGGCGGGAACTCGGCCTGCGCCGGCAAGGCGGTGGGCTACCGACCTTGGTGCGCTATTGCAGTTCGCTCGTTTGATCAACCACGTCTGAGGAGAAAGTCATGGACGCACCCCAGGAAGAAGTGAAGGTAAAACACGACCCGGCGTTGACGAAGGACACCTGGTGGCACAGCTTCAACGCGGATGGTGGGGAAGCCGGCTACGTCGCCACATCGGATTTGGAGGAGCTACCGTCGGAGGTCCAGGTTGCGCTCGGACTGTTCGTGTGTGATTTCAAGGGCCTGGATGAAGAGGCGGTCAACTGGAACGTCACCCACGTAAGCAAGAACGGCATGTCTCGATTGAGCGGCCCCAAGTTGCTCAAAGGTGGCCAGCGTTCGGGCAACAAAGGCTGTGGTGAGGAGGAGCTGTGGGCTGTCCCCAAGGATCCGAAACACAAGAAGACCCAAGTCGTCGCCAAGGGTTCTGCCGAGTTCTGCTACCTGGAAATCATCTACCTGATCGACGGCGGTCTATGCCCGTGCAAGCGGTGTTGCAAGTCGCTGGTCGCGTTGGCGGATCGCACGAAGTCTGTCATCGTGGTGCGGCCGATGGTTGATTACGAGTTGATCAGCAAGCATCGTACGGAGCTGGCTCGCGGGGAGACGTTCCTGCTCCTGTTCCGGCCAGGAGTGAAGACCTTCCTGGTCTGTCACACCGCGGCCAACGAGGCGCCCGACTCCCCACTCGCACGAGATCTGACCGCGCATCCGACAAAAGCATGGTGCACCTGCGCCGCCTGCGGACTCGCTTTTACGGCCAGGTTCGCGCACGAAAATGTGAAAAGCAAGAATGTGAAGAAGGACAAGAAAGGTGACTTGGCGGTCACTACCACCTGTCCGCATTGCCATGTGTCGGGCGAGATGCCGGTCGTCAGGGAAGGGGTGGGCGCATTCCCGGCCGCCACCGTGGATATCTATTTCTGAAACCAAAACCAATTAAGGCAACTTAAGGGAGCGTGGCTAATTAAAATTCGGTCGCCGCCCGAATTAATGAATTAATGGGGGCGTGGCTAATTAAGTTAGATCGTCGTCTGGCAAGGCGAGCCGCTTGCCTGGCTTAATTAGCCACGGCCCCTTTCTTTCCGCTTTTCCTGGTCCCGCTTTCGCACGAGGATGCCGGGACGTGGCGAATTAAATCGGAGCTTGCTCGAGGAAAGTCGACTCTGACCCCTGTTTTTGAGACTGCAGGAAGAGGTGTCAGGGATTTTTTTTGGGCAGGGACATTTCCGGCGTGTTCACGGTGCTCAAAAACGAGGCCAGATCAGGTTCACTTCCTGGGCCCTGGAAAATTCGACCGGCTTCGTTGGGCGCGCCGGCGACGGCACGTCGGTGGCCGATCGGCGTGCGCATGGCACACTGCTGCCATCCCCACGGGTTCAAGCCCAGGAATCGAGCCATGACTGACGTTCACATCACCCGGGAAGAACATGGCCGGCATGGCCGCTATGTCGCAACGGTGACCGGTATCGAGGCCGAAGCCGAACTGGTTTTCACGCATCGCGGGCCGGGGCTGATCAGCGCGGACCACACCTTGTCCCCGGAGAGCCTGAAGGGTACCGGCGCGGCGTCGGCGCTGGTCGATCGGCTGATCGCCGACGCGCGCGGGCAGGGCTTCCGGATCATTCCGTTCTGCCCCTACGTTCGCGCGCGCTATCTGAAGAACCCGGCCTGGCAGGACGTGATGACGGTGGAACCGGGCGTAGTGCCGGAACCCTGCACCGACGAGACGTGACGTCCGGTGCCGGCGCATCCGTGCCGCGTGGGTCGTCCGAAACGCCGACCGCTCCGTCGAATCGTTGCGCACGACGGTTTGAACCTTGCGTGCGAGGTGGATGGCCCTCGCGGTCCAATGCTTCGAACCTTGCGCTTCAGGGTTGTTGGCTTGGGTGCAAGCCTGCGGCCTTCGCGCTTGGGCGTTTTCTCCTGGTGATCGGCTGGAGAACGGTCGAAGGCTCCCCGGTGAGGGGCGGCGGTGAGCCCCAGGGAGCCGGCCGCCGCTGCGCCGGTTCTCGCCACCCCACCTAGGCAAGACCACTGCATCACGGCAAGATGCAGCGGACGATAGTCGGGGATCGGTCAGGGGAAGGGGGCAGGGGAAGCTGGGCAGGTTCATTGAACCGCTTTGCTGCTCGACTGCGAGACATGGGGGACATGGCTCATCAGATTCACGAACCGTCTTCCGGGTCGGGCTCGGCTGTGCCGTCCTGATTGGCCACTTTCCGTTTCGATCGGCTCGATTGCGATGCAGGTGTTTCGGAATTCCATCCACCGACAGGAGCTCCCATGCTGTTCAATCAACCCAATTCATACCGGGGCAAGATTCCCCTGGAGTTGTACGTCGAACTGCAGAACAAGTTCCCGCAGGACGAGCTGGAGTCCGATCTGGTGTGGCTTCGACGCATAAAGAAGGATCCGTCGCTGTACCAGAAGATGTTCGGGACACCGCAGTTCAAGCTGGAGTTGATCCAGGCCGTGCAGCGTCGGGCGGCGATTGCAAAGATGGCCGCCGCCGGGGCGACGCGACAGGGAAAGGACTGGAAGGCGTGGTCTCCCGCTGCGCGTTATCAGGAGGATATGGCGCGTGAGGTCCAGAAGTCCGGCAAGCAACCGTCGGAGTACGCCAAGGAAGCCTATGCGCAGTTGCTGGAGCAGTTCGACGCCACGACTCCAGTCAACGGGAGCGTGTTCTGGAACGGCATCAACGAACTCGCCCTCATGAAGAAGATCGACAAGTGGAACAGCAGTGGGGAGATCTTCGGCCAGCTGGAGGCCACCACGGCTGCCCGCTATGTGAACAAGCAATTTGTGTGGGAGCCGGGCGGTGCTTTCGCGAACTACTTCACGAGTGTGTCCGGCAAACTCGGGCACGCGGCACGAGGGCATGTCACCGCAGTTTGCCGGTGTGGACTTCGCAACGATTCCATCCTGACCACGACCGAACTTCCGGCCATGGTCAAGTTGATGACTGACCAGATCAAGGCGAAGAAGGAGCCCGTCATCACCGATTTTACCATCATCGTGATCGAGCCCATCCTGCTGCCGGACCAGCCGTATGCGATATACACCAACAACGATCTGGCGAAGGTTTCGATCGTCAGCCCGAAGCCCGGGAAGCGCATCAGTGGTCGAGACGATTGCAACGTGGACGGACAGCTTTCCATCAGCAATCCCTTCCTTCAATACTACTGGGCTGCCCGGGGACGCCGGCCCGAAACCGCGGCTGTGACCAAGATCAAGGAAGATCTCAAGTCCCTGATCACGTGGCCGTGACTCGGCCGAGCGGAAACCGGGATCCGGTTCACTTGCGGGCATCCGAATATTCAAGGAAGTGATCGGCGCACGCGCCGAGGAATAGATGGGGGGCGAAATAAGGAAAAATGCGCACTCTGCCGCCTGCGTTTCCCTGTTGCTTTTCAGCCTGAGAGGAGTACCCCGATGAGCGCGTCGAGGAAGTGGATGTTCGGCGTTCTAGCGATGTGTGGTTTGAATGTCTCAGGCGCGGTTCAAGCCTATCCAGAGAATTCGGTCGAGGCAGGGGCAAAGCCGGTTCCCTCGTGCGGGCCGCATCAGCTTGATGGCGTTTCTGCAGCGGACAACATCGCGGCGCATCGCCAGTTCGAGCTGCCCACGCTGTCCTACGCAGGTAATGCGGTTCCCTCCCACTGGAATGTCCCTTTTACGCTGCTTGTTGACGCGTCCGGGCGTGTTGCCTGCCAAGTGATGGATAGCGAGTTCGGGCAGCCGCGCGCACTCAACAACACGCGGCGAGAACTTCTTCGGGCGATGTCTGGCTGGCGCTACCGGCCATTTGGGGTCGACGGCAAGCC
This sequence comes from Rhodanobacter sp. Root179, assembly GCF_001428465.1. Lineage (NCBI taxonomy): Bacteria > Pseudomonadati > Pseudomonadota > Gammaproteobacteria > Lysobacterales > Rhodanobacteraceae > Rhodanobacter > Rhodanobacter sp. Root179. Next base: position 43,975 of record NZ_LMHR01000085.1, read on the forward strand.
CTCTGCTGTTGTCATCAGTGAGCGGGTCGCCGAGCAACAGGTCCCCTCGAAGCACCAAACATTACCCGATGTTCCGCTCGACCAAGTGACGATTTCGCTATCACGTAGCGGGTGTTTCGGAACGTGCCCAAGTTACGAAGTGAGCATTCACGGAAACGGGAAGGTGGACTATGAGGGTGTCGGCGATGTAGACGTGCAGGGAAAGCACAGCTTTTCGATTCCGCCGGCTGATGTGGCGGCGCTTGTGGAGAACGCGCGACGCGCCGATCTCTGGTCCATGAGAACCAGTTACAGCGCACTTATCACTGATAGCCCGACCTATGTGCTCATCTTGAAGATGGGACAGCAAAGGCATGAGATCGAAGACTATGTGGGTCGCATGGTTGGCATGCCTGTCTCGGTTGGCGACTTCGAGGAAGAGGTGGATCGTGTGGGACGCACGTTCGAGTGGACGAGTCTGTCCATGGCGGCTGTCGAGCAATTGCAACGTGAAGGCTTTGATTTCGACTCGCAACAGGCCGCGGACACTCTGGCGCGAGCCGTAGCCAATGAGCGGGGCAGCGACGAGGCGGCGATGTTGCGCATGATCGATCTGGGCACGCCCTTGAAAGGCGGGAATGCAGCACGGCCACCACCAGGCGTGCCCGTACTGACGGAATCAACATTGCTGAACGATGCGCTGGTTCACCATCGCGCAGCGCTGATCGGCCCGCTCGTGGCGCGTGGGTTGCTGAACACTCATGGGGTGCTCGACAGGAACAAGCTCGACAAGGCTTTTCAGGACGCGATACGGGGCGGCCGTCTGGCAGCCGTGCGGAAGATATGGAATACGGGTGATGGCAAGGTCCAACCTTCGCTTTGGTTCGTGGACGAGAGTGACGAGGGTGCAAGCGCAACCCGCAAACGGGTGCCGGTTGCCCTGCTCCTGTCGCGCTCCTACCGTGATGCGCACTGGGACGGGCAGGCAATTGCCGAATGGCTCGCTGCAAAGGGCTGCGACCTGAAGGCGCGTGCAGCTGATGGCGATACTCTTCTGCACAGAGCGGTCGATGCAGGTGATATCGGATTCGTCCGCTATCTGCTGCTGCATGGCCTGGATGCGTCAACCCCAGGAGCTTACGGGTTGCCTGCGTTGGGGAGCGCGCAGAATGAGGACATCGCGCTACTGCTGCTGAGGGCTGGTTCAAGCTGGCATATGGACGATGGTGGAGCGGGCTTCGGGCGCTACGCGAAGGAACAACATTGGGCACGAGTGCTTGCCTATCTGGAGCAGCACAAGGACGAAGCGCGCTGAAGAGAAGAGACCCCAATTAAAAGGCAATCAAAGATAGGTGGCTAATTAAACTCGGGTCAAAAAAACGGGCTCGGGTTCACTTGCAAGCGTTTTAATCCGCCAGAACCGGTATCGGGATAAAAAGGTGTCGAAAAGAAGGGTGCCGGCGTGCTCAAGCGCGGATTAGCTTCAGCCCCCGAAGGGAGGGGCGTCCTTCGTCTTGCGGCGGCGAGCTGGTGGTTGGTGGCTTTCGCCGGGCAGCTGGTGTTCGGGGCGTACATCCTCGCCACCTACGGCTCGGCGACGCTGCACGACGCCGCGGCGGCCTGGAACCGCGTCTGGCCTACGGGCTATCTGCCTGGGCAGCCGCGGGGCAATGCCATCGTGATGGTTCACGTACTGCTGGCTTCGCTTGTGGCGATCCTGGGATCGCTGCAGATGATCCCTCTACTCCGACGACGTGCGCCTTGGTTCCATCGGTGGAACGGCCGTATCTACATCTCGGTGGCCATCGTGGTGGGGGTGGCCGGTCTGGCGATGCTGGCGACCGGTCGTGCCTTCGTCGGCAGCTCGCAAAACACCGGTGTCGCCATCAACGGCGTGCTGCTTCTGATTTGTGCGGTACTGGCTTGGCGGCGCGCGCGACAGCGCGACTTCACTGCGCACCGCCGCTGGGCACTGCGGATGTTCGTGTTGGCAGCGGGGGTCTGGCTGTTCCGTATCGGTCTGGCGGCCTGGATCGCGGTCAACGGAGGCATCGCCGGGTTCGATCCAATGACGATGCGGGGACCCGCGCTCTTCACCCTGGCAATGGGCGAATGGGCATTGCCGCTGCTCGTGGTGGAAGCTTACCTACGCGTGGAAAGGGCAGCTGCGGCGGCAGGGCGCTATGCCGTGGCCGCGTTGCTGATGGCACTCACCGCCGCGACGGCCTTTGGCGCCTACCGGGCGACGCTCGGCATGTGGTGGCCAGCAATGTAAAGACGCAAAGAACAAAAAGAGAAGGCGGTTCACTGGATCGGGCTTGTCTGGACATAGTGGGAGGTATGGAAACGAGGCAGTTGCTGGAATGCCGCATGGCTGAACGTGGCGGTTTTGGCGTTTCCGCAGGGATCGCAGTTGTCGTCATCTTCGTTCGCGCGCCATGACGCCGTCTTTCCGTGGTCCATTATGCGGACCGTGTGCTACTTCACCCGCGTATCCGTCGCCACCCAGTTGACCTCCCAGGTCTTGCCGCCGTCGTCCGAGAACGCCTGCTCGAATTGGATGGTGTTGGCGTCGAGCGGCGTGATCACGAACCGGACAAAAATCGCGCGCCCATCGAAGTCCTCCTGGTCGTAGAACTCGCCGCGACCATCGATGAATTGGCCGATCGTCGGTTGTCCCAGCGTCCCGCTCCGGCTGCTGGCGAAGTTGAGGCTCCATTGCCGCGACTGCGGGTTGTAGAGGCGCAGGTTCAGGCCTTCGAAATGGCCGGCCGGACCGTCGGCCGTCAGCTCGACCAGGTTGGCGCGCCCATCCCAGACCTTGCGCACGGTGGTGATGCCTTCGTAATGCGCCCATTCGTCCGATCCGGACAGCGGACGCACGAGCCGCTTCAGCTTTGTCTTCCAGGTGCCAATCTCGGAATCGAAATCGTGCTGGCCGTCGCGCGCGGGCGCTACCGCGTGTCTGGCAACCTGCGCCGGCTGTGCGGAAACATGGGCGGACGGCAGACCGGACAGCCCCGTGCTGACTATCCAGAACAGGAACACACGAATATGGCTTGGCATGGCATCCTCCAGCACTATCGGTTGGCTGACGCTAGAGGCACCCATGTCCAGCGACAAGACGGCACGTCAAGGTGCGTATCTGTTGGCGAAGTCCCATCCGCTTGCCGAGTGTCCGCTGCACGCGGCCTTCGTGGCGGTCGGCGGCAAATGGAAGCTCACCATCCTGTATTGGCTCGCCCGCGAGACCCATCACTTTTCCGCACTGCTGCGCCGGGTCGCGCCGATCTCGCACAAGGTGTTGACCGAGCAACTGCGGGAGCTGGAAGCCGACGGACTGGTCGAACGCCTGGCGACAGCGCCCGTACCCGCGCCGGTGCAGTACCGCCTGAGCGATTACGGCCGCACGGTCCTGCCGCTGGTGGAGAACGCCCGGATCTGGGGGCAGTCACACCTGCAGCGCGTGCGCGGCGCGGACATGAGGCGGCCGGCGGCGAACTCGCTGAGCTGTTCGGAGGCACTCGTGACCGGCACGAGTGCAGGAAGCGTGGGCACCTCAACCTGACCGGAATGGCGCTTGCTCGTTGCACGTATTTTTCCTGGAGGGAGGGGCTTGCTTGAACGACGTGGAACTTCAACCCGGTGGTGCTGCGGCATGAGCAGCTTGAAATTTCAGGCGACAATCGAGATCAACGGGATCAACCCGTACGTGCGGGTCAGTGCAGCGCAGGCGAGCCGTTTGAAGGCGGGCTGGCGCAAGCCGCTGCCGGTTCGGGTGCAGGTGAATGGCCAGCCGGAAACGCCGTGGCGCGTCAACATGATGCCCATGGGTAATGGCGACTTTTATCTGTATCTGCATGGCCAGGTGCGTGAAGCCTCGGCAACTGTCGTGGGCGATCTCGTCGAGGTGGATGTGGCTTTTGACGAGAGCTATCAGGCCGGTCCCGCACATCCCGTGCCGGCATGGTTTGCCGAGGCGCTGGCCGCGCAGCCTGCAGCCGCAAAAGCCTGGGACGCGCTGGCGCCCAGTCGCCGGAAGGAGATCCTGCGCTACTTCGCGCAGCTCAAGTCGGTCGAGGCCCATGCTCGGAATCTGCAGCTGGCGATGCATGTGCTGTCGGGCGGGCAGGGACGTTTCATGGCGCGCTCGTGGAATGTCGAGCCCGAAGGCGCTGGCTGAAGCCGGCGAGGGAAGCCAGGTGAAAGGCCAGGCGAAAGGGGACGTGGCCAGGCAAGTCCAGTTGTTGCCTCCACCCGGGCATCGGGCAACCGCTCCTGCGTTGCCTCCACTCGGGCATCGGGCAACTGCTCCTGCGTTGCCTCAACTCGGGCATCCATGCCCTCGCCATGCCCTCGCCATGCCGTCACCATGCCCTTGCCATGCTCTCGGTCAGGTCGGGTTTCGAACTAGAAAAACTCGCAACCTCTCAGTGCGTGCCTGAGCGCAAATCGTCGAAGTACGCGGCGATCTCTTCCGGAAATGCGTAGCGCTCTTCGGGCAGTGGCGAGCCGGCGTCGATCAGGGCGTTCGCGCAGGCCAGCCAGTCGCCGCCGGGCGTGGTTTCGGCTTGGGAGGCGAAGCTGAGTGTGCCGTAGACGTTGTCGTTGAAGCCGTGGCGCTCGTCGTAGCGCGCACCGTGGGCGAGCAGGAAGCGGGCAAGCGAGGCGTTGCCGCGGAACACCGCCCAGTTGAGCGCGCTGCCGTCGATGTCGCCGCCGCGCGCCGTGATCGGCCAGCCCGCCTCGACCATCACGCGCACGGCTTCCTCGCCGTTGGCGGACGCCATTTCCGGCAGCAGACGCAATGCGGCGGGCGGCAGTTTGCCGATGAGGCCCGGCTCGTCGGCCAGCATCGCCTGCACGGTGGCACGATCGCCTCGCGCGCAGGCACCGAGGAAGGCGTCATGCGGTTGGTCGTCGGGCACGGCGCCGGCCTGCGCCAGTTGCCCGGCCACTTCGGTGAGGCCGAGGCAGCAGGCGAGGCGATAGGCGGAGACTCCGTGTCCGTTGCTGGCCGAGGCATCGGCGCCGGCGTCGAGCAGCAGGCCGATGGTCGCCGGCGAGCGACGGCGGCGGATGGCGTGCAGCAGGGGGCTGCCGCCGGGGCCGGGTTCGTTCGGGTCGCCACCGTGGGCGAGCAGCAGGCGCAGCGTGTCGGGATGCTCATGGTCGAGCGCGCGGAACAGCGCATTGCAGCCGGTCACGCGGGCGCCGGCGTCGAGCAGCAGGCGGACGATCGTGCTGTCGGCGATTTCGGTGGCGTGGTAGAGCGATTCGTTGTCGTTGGGATCGGCGCCGGCCCGCAGCAGTCGCTGCGTCAGCGCGGCGTCGTGGTTGCGACCAGCGGCGCCGTACAGGACGCTGAGCGGATCTTGCGGCAGCTGCGGATCGGTCCATCGCGCATCCGGATTCGCACCCGCGGCGAGCAGCAGCTCCACGCAGGCGCGAATGCCTGGCGCGTACGCGGGCAGCGCGATCATTCCGGAGAAGGTGGCGCAGGCCAGCGGCGGCATGCCGTTGTCGGCGCGGGCCGTCGTGGCCCAGGCGGGGTCGGCGGCGAGGGCGGCCTGTACCGTGGCGACGTCGCCGATGGCGCAGGCCAGCACGGGCCCGCCGGCCAGCAGCTGCGGATGTTCGCGCAGCAGGCGCTCGGCCAAGGCCGGCCTGGCCGTCTGGTAGCCGTGGCCGAAGGCCCAATGCATCCATTGGCGCTTTCGCGTGGCCGCGTCGACCGAAGCGGCCTGCAGCGCGACGTAGTCCTTCAACTGCGACCACGAGCCGAAACCGTATTCGCGCGCGATGCAGGACTGCGCGTCGTGCAGGCGCAGCTCCATCGCGGCGATGGCGGGGTGATCGAGCCGGGCGGCGGCGGGCAGGGCAAGGCGGACGCGTTCGAGCGCATCGGGTGCGCCGTGGCGGACATCCTCCAGCAGCTGCTTGGCCTGTTTCTTCAGATGGTCCAGGTGCGGACGGGCGGGCAGGTTCTTCATGACAACCTCCATGCAATGAATGCCGAAGGTCCGCAATCCCGGCTGCACAAAGGTTGATGGTGGCACGCCATCGACAAGTGGGTTGAACCCTTCCCGCGGACCCGGAGGCGGCTTGCGACGCCGGGTGCAAGCATAGACCAGCAGGGAGGCAATCCAAACCTCGGGGGCGGAACGCGCTTTCTTCGGGACGAATTGCAGAAAGCCGGTTTTGCCCCGGCTTTCCGTTCCACAGGAGCGCGTGCTTGCGACGGCGTTCACACCCCACGCACGGCATGACGGATGGCGGGTACCCCGGGGCTTCCCGTTGCGCGAGGATGGGTGCTGCGTGATTCCTTTGGACGAGGACATCCTCATGCCCCGACTGCTCCGCTGGCCCGCTTCGCTGGCCCTGTCGACTGCCGCCTGCCTGCTCGCACCGGTCACCCTGTCTGCCTTCGCCGCACAAGCCGGCGCTCCGCCACCGGCGCGTACGGCGGACGTGGTCGAGCATCTGTTTGGCCACACCGTGCACGATCCCTACCGCTGGATGGAGGGCGACAACAACGCCGGGTTCCAGCGCTGGCTGGTCGCCCAGGGCGAGTACACGCGGGGCAAGCTGGACGCCTTGCCTACCCTGAAGGGCTGGCAGCAGGCGCTGGCCAGCACCGATGGCGCCACCGTCATGCATCGCCGCCAGCGCCGTGCCGGCGGCAGGCTGTTCTTCATCCGCCAGGACGCGAAGGGCAGTGGCACGCTGATGGTGCGTGACGCGGATGGCACCGAGCGCGTGCTGCTGGATCCGGCGACCCTCCAGGGCGACGGCGGCCACGCCTCGATCACGCTGTACACGCCATCGCCCGATGGCAGCAAGGTGGCGGTGAACGTCGACCACGGTGGCAGCGAAGTCACCCGCCTCGAAGTGCTGGACGTGAAGACCGGCAAGCCCACCGGCGATGCGGTGGAGCCGGTGTGGGGCGAGTTCGGTGCCGAATGGCTGCCCGACGGCAGCGGCTTCGAGTACACCCAGATGGCGCCGCCTGCGCAGCGTACCGGCGGCGACCCAGTGCAGGACATGCGCGCACGCCTGCACCGGCTGGGTACGCCCTCGTCGCAGGACCCGATCCTGCTGCGTGCCGGCCAGGGCGAAGGCGTCAATCCGTCGTTCGCGATGCCCTCGCGCAGCTTCCCGGTGATCGAATTTCCCGCCGGTTCGCGCTGGGCGCTGGGCGAGTCGCTGGGCGCGCAGGCCGACCAGCGCTACTGCGTGGCGCCGCAAGCCGAGGCGGTGAAGCCTGGCGCGGCCTGGCACTGCATCGCCGACCTGGACGACCACGTGCAGTCCGCGGCCATCCGCGGCGATACGCTGTACCTGGTTTCCACCCATGCGCGCTCCCTTGGAAACGTGCTGGCGCTGGACTTGTCACGCCCGGACGCGTCGATCGGGCAGGCTCGTTCCGTCCTGCCGCTGCAGGGCGACGACATGGTGGCCGGCACCAGCCTGTACGACGTCCAGCAGGTCGCGCCGGCCCGTGATGCGCTGTACGTGAAGGTCTCGCGGAACGGCATCGACGAGATCCGCCGCGTCGACTACCGCAGCGGCAAGGTGGACGCCGTGCCGATGCCATTGCCCGGCGTGGCCTCGCTGTTCCGCACCAACCCTGGCCAGGACGGTTTCCTGCTGGAACTGCGCGGCTGGACCACACCGCCGAAGTCATGGCGCTACGACCCCGCGGCCGCCACCCTGCACGGCCTGGGCCAGGACGAAGGCAGCCCCGTCGACTACAGCATGGTCGAGGCCACCGAGACCGAGCTGGTCAGCGAGGACGGCACCCATGTGCCGCTCACCATCCTGCATCGCAAGGACGCCGCGCTGGACGGTTCGCACCGGGCCATCGTGTTCGCTTACGGCAGTTACGGCATCTCCGTGCTGCCTTCGTTCAAGCCCGTCCGGCTGGCATGGGTCAAGCGGGGCAATGTCTTTGCCTACGTGCACATACGCGGCGGCGGCGAAAAGGGCGAGGCCTGGCACCAGGCCGGCAAGGGGCCGAACAAGCACAAGGGCGTGGAAGACTTCGTCGCCGCCGTGCAACGCCTGAGCGAGCTCGGCTACAGCCGTCCGCAACGCACCGCGCTGCTCTCCGGCAGCGCGGGCGGCCTGGTGGTCGGCGGTGCGCTGGTGCGTGACCCGGACAAGTTCGGCGCGGCCGTGTGCCTGGTGGGCGAGCTCAACCCGATCCGCCTGCTGCATGCGCGCAATGGCGCCAACCAGATCGGCGAAATGGGCGACCCGCGCAAGGCCTCGGACTTCCCCTGGATGCTGGCGATGGACCCTTACCAGCAGATCACGCCGCACACGGCCTATCCGGCGGTGCTGCTGGCCGTGGGCCTCAACGACAACCGCGTGTCCACCTGGCAGACCGGCAAGTTCGCCGCGCGCCTGCGCGGCGCCGACACCAGCGGACGGCCGGTGTGGATCCGCACCGATGCCAACGGCGGCCACGGCATGCAGACCTCGCTAGGCGCCGAGGCCGCCCAGTTCGCCGACATCTACGCCTTCCTCGATGCGCAGTTGCCGGCGCAGTGAGCAACGGGATGCGGCTGGCGCCGCAGAGCTCGGCTGCGCCGGGGCTCACCATGCTCGGCAACACCGCGCTGCGCCGGTTACGGAAAACGGGCTCGGCTGATTCGGCGAATCATTTCGGCGTGAGGTGGTACAGGCCGCCGGGGCTGGCGTCTTCCACCATCCAGAGCGAGCCGTCCGGCGCTTCCTCGATATCGCGGATGCGTTTGCCGATCGTCCAGCGCTGGGCGGCGGTGGCGCCACCCTTGCCGTCGAACGTGACGCGAATGATGCCTTCGCTGACCAGCCCGCTGAGCAAGGCGCTGCCTTGCCAGTGCGGAAACAGGCGGCCCTTGTAGAACATGAGATTGCCCGGCGCGATCACCGGCACCCAATAGATCACCGGCTTGACCAGGTCGGGTCGCGTATCGGGGTTGGGGATCGGCACGCCGTTGTAGTTGATGCCGTAGGAGACCAGCGGCCAGCCGTAGTTCTTGCCGCGCTTGATCAGATTCAGTTCGTCGCCACCGCGCGGGCCATGCTCGAGTTCCCACAGTCGACCATCGGGGCCGAAGGCGAGGCCGTAAGGCGTGCGGTGGCCGACGCTCCAGGTTTCGGCCGGCGTCAGGTTGGGCCCGGGAAACGTATAGGTGCTGACCACCGGTGCTGTCTTGGCTTTCTCGGTGTCGGTTGCCGGATCGATCAGCGCAATGGTGCGCGCACCGACCTTGCCCGCCCACGGATTGCCCGGCGCGGGTTTGCCGTCCAGCGTCAGCCGCAGGATCTTGCCCACCGGCTGATCGGGGTCCTGCGCAGGCGTGAAGCGCTGGCGGTCGCCCACGGTGAGGAAGAGGTACTTGCCATCCGGTGAGAACGCCACCGCCGCGCCGGCCTGGCCGCCCTTGCCGGTGGGCATCTGGCGCCACAACACCTGGAAGTCGTCCAGCCGGGGCTGCTTGCCGTCCAGCACGAGCCGGCCGCGGCCCAGCGCCAGGCCGCCGCCGTAGTCGCCCGGTGCGACATAGGTGAGATAGACGTTGTGGTCTTTGGCGTAATGGGGGGAGAGGAACACGCCCAGCATGCCGTTCTGGCCCTGGAACCAGCTGGGCGGGACGCCCTCGAGTTCGGTCTTGGCGCCCTGCGGGGTGACCAGCTGGACGCGGCCGACCTTTTCGGTCACCAGCATGCGGCCATCGGGCAGGAAGGCGATGCGCCATGGCAGGTCGAAGCTCGCCACCCTGGTAATGGTGAAGGGAAGGTCGGGGTCGGCTTTCTGCTCGCCTGCATTGGTCTGCGCATGGGCGGCGCCTGTCAGCAAGGCCACAAGAAAGGCCGCGGTTGCCAGCTTCATCATGTGCATGTGTCCTTGCGTCCGGATGACCCGGGGCATCTTAGTGGTCTGAAGTTGTGTCGGTGTGACGGCGCCTTTCAATCCGGTGGCGTGGATGCCTTCCGTTTCCTTTGAGCGGGATCGGGAAAGTCCTAACATGCCCGGATGTCGCCGATCCATCCGAAGGCATCGCGAGCATGGCCTTTCCGGTTCACACCCACAGGTACGAGGGAAGCACGCCGCTTCATGCTCCCCTGGCATGGCCGACCATGCGGATCGAGCACCGGCTCCTGAACCCCGGTTTCCTTCGCCCCGTCACCTGCACATGCACCACGGTCAGTGTGGCTCTTGGCGGTAGCGCACTTGCCCGCTGGAGGGACGGCACGTTCCGGCCGGTGGCGGTGCGTCCAGGGATAGCGACCCTCCAGCCCATCGGCCTGGAAGAGACGGAAGTCGAGATCACTTCGCCCGTCGAGTCCCTCCTCATTTTTCTCGCGCCCTCGGTGACTGACTCCAGCGCGCTGGGTGATTACGATATCGATCCGGCGCGAGTGGAACTGGTGCGGTCGGCGGGAATGTCGGACACGCTTCTGTACGAGGTTGCCGCCGCCTTTCGCGACATGGGTTCCCGGCCGCCCGAGTCGACGGACCTGCTGTTTGCCGAAGGCGCGAGTTGCATGCTCGCGGCGCACCTCATAGCCAGGTACTCGAACATCTGTTCGCGCCCCGTGCCCCTCCTGCCGGGTCTTCCGGGTCACAAGCTGAAGAAGGTGATCGACCTTGTGGAGTCCCGCTTCGCGGAGGCGCTCAGCTTGAGCGAGCTGGCCGCCGAAGCCTGTCTCAGCCCGTTTCACTTCTCCCGGCTTTTCCAGGAGGCCACGGGCCTCTCGCCGCACCGATACATCACGCAGCGCCGCATCCAGGACGCGAAAGCCAGGCTTGCCGAAGGTCGACTGTCGTTGGTGGAGATCGCCCTGGAGGCGGGGTTCGGGTCGCAGGGAAACTTCAATCGCATCTTCCGGAAGCACACCGGGCTGACCCCATGCCAGTTCCGGGCGCTGCGGCGCAATTCACCCAAGACGCACTCCTGATTGCACCGTCTGAGCAAGAACGGCCTTCGATTGCGCAAGATCGGCAAATACGGCCGCCTTTCAAGCGTGGATGCTACGGCTCGGCCCTGAGTTCAAACGCTGCCGCCGGTGGGCGTGAAAGCCACACGTCTCACGACGGCCATCTTTCGGAGGTGCAGCATGTCGAAGCAACCCACCATCGTTTTCTGTCACGGTATCTGGGCGGACGGCTCGTGTTTCAGCAAGGTGATCCCGGCCTTGCAGGCTGATGGGCACGAGGTGATCTCCGTGCAATATGGCCTGGATTCGTTCGAGGAAGATGTGGCGACGGTGAAGCGGACGCTCAACCGCGTCGGCAGCCCGGTCCTGCTCGTCGGTCATTCCTATGGCGGAGCCACCATCACGGCCGCGGGCGTCGATGAGCGGGTGGTCGGCCTGGTCTATATCGCCGCGGTCGCTCCGGACGCCGGCGAGACCGTGCAGGATCAACTGGACAAGTTTCCGTCGGACATCTTCTCCCGCGTCGAAGTCGCGGACGGTCGCGCCTGGATGCTGTCGAACGGCACCGAGTTTTTCGCCGGAGATCTCTCGGACGAAGACCAGAAGCTCGTGTGGGCGACCCACTATCCGCCTGTCTTCGACCTGTTCCATCAACAGAAGCTCGGCGCCGACGACATTGCCTGGAGGTCGAAGCCGAGCTGGTACGTTCTGGCGACGCAGGACCACACCGTGCATCCCGATTTGCAACGCTGGGTTTCCGGGCGCATGGGGGCAACCGTCACCGAGGTGGCAAGCAGCCACGTGCCGATGCTTTCCCAGCCGGCCGTCGTCATCGACGTCATCCGCAAGGCCGCCGCTGCGGTGCGGGAAGCCAGCCCGCAAAAGAAGGTCGCCATCGTTTGACTTGCCGGAAGTGCACCTGACCTTTTCGTTTGGAGCGGATCCTGTCGCAGGCGCCGGACGGGGCATGTCGCAGTGAACATGGAAGGACAGCGCATCGCCAGGGTTGCGTCCTGATCGACTGCAGTTCGCGTGCTTCGGCTCCCCTTGTGGGCATCGCTTTCGCTGCTTTGCGTGGCGACTTCGTGCAGGGCAGCTGCGCCTGCAAACACGCAGCTGCCCGAATACGCCGGTGGATCACTTCGCCGATGGGCTGATCCGTCATGCCCATGACGACGGCCCCCGTACGGATCACGTAATGGGCTCCGACGGAAACAGTGTTCGGGACAATTCCCGATCGGCCAGCGAGCCATTCGGATTGTTCCCGATGCTTTTCGTCCAGGGCTGCTGATGAACGGTCGCCCCGGTTCCCGCTGACCTCGGGTCCTGTCCGCGCGGACGGTGTTTCTGTCCGCGGACAGTGCCGGCGCTACCGTGGGGCGCGGCCGCAGGGGTCTGGAACGTTATGTGCTTGGAGCACGGGACCTCGATACCGTGGAAGCACGCCCATGTTCGTCACACCGCCACTGCCACCGCCAACCATCCCGGCCCCGGTCATCCAGGAGGATGCCCGCTACTACGTGATCGAGGGTCGAAGCGAATCCGAACTGGTTGCGCAGATGAACGCGAGGGGTTATCAGGATAAGGATGGCCGTTACTGGGGCTACACTTCGCCGCAGCTGAAGTGGAGTTTCGACACGCAGCCCGTCGAAGGACGCTGCAATCTGGTCGATCCGAAGGTGGTGCTGACCATTACGACCACCTTGCCGGCATGGACGCCGCCTGCCGGTACGTCTGCCGCCATGACGGCCAAGTGGCGTGCGCTCGATCGGGCAATACGCCACCACGAGGGAGAGCACGCGCAGATAGCCCGCGACGCGGCCCGCGAGCTGGTTGCGCTGATGCGAGAGCACCAACGCGGTGTTTCCTGCGGTGACCTCGATGCATCCCTGCAGGCGCAAGGGAGGATGATCATGCGCAGGGCCGAAGCGGCAAATGTCGAACTGGACAAGCGCACGGGACACGGTGCAAGGGAAGGCGTGACGATAAGCTGGTGAGGTATCCGCGGCCCGATCTGATTTAAGGGGATGCGGAATCAAAGGGGAGCTGACTGATCAAACCCGGAAGTGGAGGCCGGGTTCATTGGGCTCTACTCCGATGGATGAAGCGGCAGCACTTGCAGGGTCTTCAGCATCGGCGCGGTCGCCTGGGCGGTGGGTGTCCGCTCGTGCTGCTCGGGGTCTACCTCGGCATGAGTCTGCTGTCATGCCTGATGTACCGGGCGGACAAGTCCGCGGCGCAAGAGGGTCGCCGCCGTAGCCGCACGCCGGAAAGCCATCTGCATCTGGTCGACATCCTCGGCGGCTGGCCGGGCGCGTTGATTGCCCAGCAACAGTTCCGCCACAAGACGGAAGCGCACTTTTCATTTCGCTTTCTGGGTGACCGTTGCGGTGAATCTGGCGGGCTGTGCCTGGCTGATCAAATCCGGCTTCGCAGCCGACCTGCTTCGATCGCTTACAGGGTGACGGCGGCTGCCAAGAATAGTTGGAGGCATCGCAAGTCATTGCAAAGCTATCGTTTTACGATATATTGCGATCTCCGAACGATAAGTGGAGAGCGGCGATGGGGAATCTTGCGGTGCTGGCGTTGCGGGTCGTGATCGCGATCGCCCTGGCGGGTTCGCTGGTGGTGCAGGGGGTGATCGCACCGCTGTTGTGGCAGGACCTGGAATCGGCGCGGGCGGACGTGCGGATTCCGCTGGTGGTGATCGTGATCCTGGGCGTGTTGACGATGCAGGTGACCGCGGTGTGCATCTGGCGACTGCTGACCATGGTCCGGCGCGGCACGGTGTTTTCGCTGGCTGCATTCCGTTACGTCGACGTCGTGATCGGCGCGATCGCGGCGGCCTCGGTGCTGACCTTCGGCATCGCGGTGGTGGCAGCGCACAGCAACCGGACCACGCCGGGCGACGAAATCGCTCCCGGCCTGGTGGCGATGGTCTGCGGCGCCTCGCTGGTGATCGGCGGCGTGGCGCTGATCGTGCTGGTGCTGCGGATGCTGCTCAAGCAGGCGGTGGCGCTTGATTCCCAGGCCAGGCATCTGCAGTCCGAGCTGGACGAGGTGATCTGATGGCCATCGTGGTGGATATCGACGTCATGCTGGCCCGGCGCAAGATGGCCGTCGGCACGCTGGCCGAACGCATCGGCATCACGCCCGCGAACCTGGCGGTGTTGAAGAACGGACGGGCCAAGGCTGTTCGCCTGGCCACCTTGGATGCGCTGTGCCAGGCGCTGGACTGCCAGCCGGGTGACCTGCTGCGCTGGGAACCCGATGCTGCGCCCCTGCCGCAGCAGCAGTGAAGACGTTCGCGTCGACCAGCGGCTGTGGTCCAGCGGATCGGCCGGCGCCGAGCGGGTCGCAATTGCAGACACGGACACGGCGTTTGATGATGGACAGCATCGAACGCAGCGCATGTCGTGCGGGCGACATGGTCCAACGAACGGCGAAGGTCGGGAGGCAACGTGCATTTTCCTGTCGGAAGGTCTGCAGTCACGTCGGTGCTGATGCTGCCTTGCGTGGCGGCGTTGGCCCTGGCGCTGACCGCCTGCGGCGTGCTGCCGGCGCGAGATCGCCTGGTGCCGGTGCGCGTCGACCACCATGTGCACGTGAACTCGCCGGCGATCCGCGGCTTTCTGCCCGGCTATTGCAAGAGCGTCGAGCGTTATGGCGGCTGCGATCCGGCCATCACCGCGCCGTTGACGCCTGATGATTTGCTGAAGGCGATGGATCGTGCCGGTGTCCGGCGCGCGCTGGTGATGTCGACGGGCTACCTTGCCGAGAGCCCGATGATGGTGCCGCAACGCGCCGACGCCGCGGCGCTGCTGCGCGCCGCCAACGACTGGACCGTGAATCTTGCGCGCGAATCCGGTGGTCGCCTGGGCGCCTTCGTGGCCATCGATCCGCTCAGGCCCGACGCCCTGCCGGAGATCATGCGCTGGCGCGGCAACCCCGACGTGACCGGCATCAAACTCCACCTCACGGCGTCCGCGGTGAGCCTTCGACGCGACCGCGACCTGGCGGCGTTGAGGGCGGTGTTCCACGCGGCGGCCGACGCCCGGCTGGCGATCGTGATCCATCTGCGCCCCGCAAGCATGGACTACGGCGCACGCGACGTGCAGCGATTCTTGGCGGACGTACTCCCCGCAGCCGGCGATACCCCGGTGCAGATCGCCCACGCGGGAGGTTGGGGCGGGCTGGACCAGGCCACGCTGTCCGCGCTGGGCGCGTTTGCCGATGCATTCGCCAGGCACCCCGGAAAATTCAGGCACGTCTGGTTCGATCTGGCCGACGTGTGGAGGGACGACAGCAGCCCCGCCAACAAGCAGGCGCTGGTGGCGCTGATCCGGCGCATCGGGCTGCGCCATTTCCTGCCTGCCTCGGACTGGCCGTTCAGCGGTGACCTTGCCGACTACTACAGCCGCAGATACCCGGAGCTGCCGCTGACCGCGGCGGAATGGAAAATCCTGCGCAGCCAGGTGGCGCCGTACGCGAAGCGCTGAAGACGCCGGCGAACAGTGGCCAGAGGCCCGATTCGATGCGAATCGTCGCTGGCCCTTCTGGCGGAAGAACGGGTTCGGCGATTCAGGCGACCAGACGAACGGGGGTGCGCGCGATGCAAGGGACCGGATGCAGCAGGCTGCGCAGGCATCCGGTCACTGCTTCGGCGACGGGCCGAAACGCTCGATCAGGAAGTCGATGACGGTGCGCAGCTTGGCGGTGGGATGCAGGTTCTGCGGGTAGATCAGGTACATCGGCGAGGGCGCCAGCGACCACTCGGGCAACACCGGCAACAGGCGCCCGGAGGCCAGGTCATCGGCCAGCACCGCCTCGGGCTGGAGCACGATGCCGATGCCGTTCAGCGCGGCGATGCGCAGGGCATCGCCCTGGTTCGCCGTGAAGCGGCCCTGCACGGCGACGTTGCAGGTGGCTCCGCCGGGCCCGACCAGTCGCCAGAGGTCGTGCCGCCGCCAGTACGACAGGCCCAGGCATTCGTGCGCAGCCAGTTGCTGCGGATGATCGAGCTGGCCATGTCGCGCCAGGTAGGCCGGTGCCGCGGCCAGGCGTCGACGGTAGGGTTGCAGCGGGCGGGCGACCAGGCCGGGCTCGTTGATGTCGCCAATGTGGATGCCCAGCTCGAAGCCTTCATCGACGAGGCTGGGACGACCATTGTCCAGCGTCAGTTCGACGCCGACTTCGGGATAGCGCGCCATGTATTCGCCCAGTGCCGGCACCAGGCTGTGGCTGCCGAAACTCACCGGCGACACCAGCCGCAGGCGGCCGCGCGGGCTGGATTGCAATTCCGACGCGCTGGCCTCGGCCAGTTCCACGTCGGCCAGCGCCTGCTTGCAGCGCTCGTAGTAAAGCCGGCCCACGTCGGAGAGCTGTTGCCGGCGGGTGGTGCGGTGGAGCAGGCGTGCGCCCAGTCGATCCTCGATGGCGCGCACGTGCTTGGCGACCATGGTGGGCGAGACCCGGCTGAGCTCGGCGGCGGCAGTGAAACTGCCGCTTTCCACCACCCGGACGAACATTTCCATGCCGGCCAGCTTGTTCATGATTGACAACCTGAAGGTTTGAAATGGGTCAAATCATGGCATGTTTATCAAGTTGCAAGCAGGGCGCACCATGGCGGCCGCCTCGATCCGGGGCCTCATCGGAGAACACCATGCCCACCTTGCACCTCGAAATGCTGCCCGGCCGCACCGTGGAACAGAAGCGCGCCTTCGTGCGCGAAGTGACCCGCGCCACCGCCGAGACGCTGGCCTGTCCGCCGGAAAGCGTGGATATTCTGATCAGCGAAGTGCCGCGCGACGGCTGGGCCAAGGCCGGCAAGTTGATGGTGGATGCGTGAGGCCGGCGAGCGGAGGATCGACATGAGCGAACACGAAGCGCCCTGGCACGCGCACATCTACTGCACGCCCGCAACGCGTGCCGCGGCCGAGGCCATGCGGCGTGACCTGATCGACCGCATGGGCTCGGGTGCGATCCCCCGGCTGCTCTTCGTCGGGCAGCTCAAGGACGGCAAGGCCGGCCCGCATCCGATCCCGCAGTTTGAGATCCACTACACCGGAGAAGCACTGCCGGCCATCCTCAAGCTGATCGAAGCCTCCGGCCTCACCGCGCTGGTCCATCCGCTCACCGATGACGACCTGGCCGACGACACGACGCTGGCGCACTGGATCGGCACGCCGATCGAACTCGACCTGAGCACGCTCGATCCGCCGGGCATCAACCAGGGTGTCGCGCGTTTCGCCAGGTCGGACTTCTGAGGCCGGGGAACGTTTGGCAGTCGTCGTGCCTGCATCCCCGGAAACTTTCACCCGATCCCGCCACGGCGGATCACCGGGACAGTTTTCAGGTGGGCGATGAACAACGGTGTCTGCCTCGCCTCGATTCGGGGGTGGGCAACGGCTCCTGCGTTGCCTCGACCCGGGCATCCATGCCCTCCCCATCCATTGTCTTGCCGTCTCCGGCTTCGAGGCTGTGAAGTCGCAACCTCTCAGGGCACCAGCAGCCAGTTCGCCTGATGCGTGTTCGGCGGGGGCGGCAGCCACCAGCCCGCGGCGGGGTAGCCGTACTCATAGGTCGTGGTGTCCTGCATGGCGAAGGAGTGCATGGGTTTGGCCTGGCAGACCATGTCGCGGGCAGGCATGTCGCCGGAGCTCAGATAGGCGAACTCCGCGTTG
This sequence comes from Rhodanobacter sp. Root179, assembly GCF_001428465.1. Taxonomy (NCBI): domain Bacteria; kingdom Pseudomonadati; phylum Pseudomonadota; class Gammaproteobacteria; order Lysobacterales; family Rhodanobacteraceae; genus Rhodanobacter; species Rhodanobacter sp. Root179. The sequence goes on from NZ_LMHR01000085.1 coordinate 61,569, forward strand.
GTGGTGCAGGTGTTGTCGTCGAACATCACGCCGTGGGTGGTGGCGTTGTTGACCAGCACCATCCGCGCGGCGGGGCCATCCAGGAGGCGATCCTTGAGCGCCTCGGAGTAGGGCGTGGACGGATCGAATTCGTTCTGCACCATCAGGGCATGCACCCTGGTGCGCGATTCCAGCTGGCGGTCGAGCGCCGGCTGCCACGGCCAGTGCTGGCACTTGTCGATCAGGGTGGAGGCGCCGATGGCCCAGTTGGTGCGGACGTCCGCGATCTTGCGGGCGATGCTGCGCGTATCGGTGGAGCCGGAGTCGTTGCATTGCAGGACATCGGCCATCGGGTTGAAGCCGGGCTGGCTGCGCAGGTCGACCGAGGTCATCGCCCCCATCTGTTCGGCGGCGGCGATGTGGGCCGGATCGCCATCCAGCGCCTGCGACATCGCGCTCAGCGACGGCGACACCAGCAGATCCCAGAACACCCACATGCCGGTGCCATCCAGCGAGGCCAGCGCCTGGTCCGGCGTCACGCTGCCCATGCGGTGCTGCGAGGCGGCCTGGTAGATCCGCTGGAAGGTGGTCATCACCTGCTGCGGCGTCGTGCCCATGTGGAACTGGTCGTCGTGCCGCGCCACGAAGGGAATGAATGCCTGTTGCACATTCAGCTGATCCATCGACATCCGCTTCAGGTCCTGCTGCTGCCAGTCCAGGTGCAGCCAGTTCATGTTGCTGTCGAGCACCACGCGCTCGAAGCGATCGGGAAACAGGCGGTTGGCGTACGCCATCAGGCTGCTGCCGCTGGACACGCCGAGCAGGTCGGCGCGGGGGAAGCCCAGCACGGCCCGCACCAGGTTCAGGTCGCGGGCGTGGTTGGGCGTGTTGATGCTCTTGAGGAAGGCGGCGTGCTGTTGCAGGCAGGCGCTGATCGAACGATGCCACCAGTCCTGCTGTGCCTGCACGCTGGCGGCCGTGGGATTGCGGCTGTCGCCGTCCATGAAATTCTCGGCACCGCTGCGCGGTGCGTAGTCGCAGCTCACCTGGGTACCCAGGCCATCGGTGATGCCGCGCAGGTCGACGCCGACCACCAAGTGATTGGCCTGGACTTGCGGCTGCAACTGCTCGAGCATCTCCGCCTGCGAAGCGCTGGAGTTGTCCGGGCCGCCGGCGTTGACCAGCAGCAGGCGTGCGCCAGGCGGTGAATGCAGCGGCCGGGAAATGCCGATGGTGATGTCGCCCTGGCTCGGATCGGCCCAGTCGATCGGCACGGTGATCAGGGCACACTGGATCGTGCTTCCATCGGTGAACAACGAGAGCGGGCAGCCGCCCCAGTTCACCGCCTGCTGGTAGTACCTGGCGTAGGCCGGATCGGTCGAGTGATCGTCCGTAGCCCTGGCATTCGCCAGCCCCGAGCACGCTACGCAACCGATCAACACCGCCAGCTTGCGTGCGGACAACTTGAACAACTTCATCGTGATGCTTCCCCGGTCAGTGGCCATGGCATGATGATCTGCAGGGTTGACGGGGGCGTAAATGACCGGTCGCCCGCTTTTTCGATGTAACCACTTCGAGCCGCCCCGGGGAGCATGGATGGCGAACAGGCGGCAAGACGACAAGCCGATGTATGTCCGGATCGCCGAGTCGATCCGGCGCGATATCGATGCCGGTCGTTTCCAGGCAGGCGCGTGCCTGCCCGGCACCCGCTCGATGACCGTCGCCCTGGGTGTTTCCCGCACAGTGGTCCTGATGGCTTATGACCAGCTGGAAAGCGAGGGCTACCTGGAGTCACGCTCGGGCAGCGGCACTTACGTGAGTGCGCGTCGCATCGATGCATCCGCCGGCGGCGCGCCGCTCGACGAGTTGGTCGCGGCGCCGGGAGAGCCCCGGCTGTCCCGCCTGGCCCGGCGCGCCGTGCTGCCAGCCACGCCCGAGAGGAATCCGCCGGCGCTTGACACAGGCGTGATCGAAGGAGGGCTGGTCGATCTGGCGCAGCCGCGCGTGAAGTCCGATCCGCGCAGCCTCAAGGCGTGGAAACAGAACCTGGTGGCGCTGCTGCGTCGTCGCGACACACCCGACTTCCCCGAACTGCAGGGTGCCATCGAATTGCGCGAGGCGGTGGCCGGGTATTTGAGTGTCGAGCGGGCGATCGAGGTCGACCCGCACGACATCCTGATCGTCAGCGGCGCCCAGCAGGCACGCGATCTGATCGCCCGCGTCCTGCTCGACGAAGACGACGGTGTCGGCGTGGAGGAGCCCTGTCACTGGAGCGTGCGCCACACCTTCGAGGCGATGGGCGCGCGGATCGTGCCGTGTCCCGTCGGCCCGCACGGCATGGACATCGAAGGCCATGCCGCGGCGCTGGATGGCGTGCGACTGGTCAACGTGTCGCCGTCATTCCAGTTCCCGACCGGCGTGGTCATGCCCGAGGATCGGCGCCGGGCACTGCTGCATTGGGCCTGCACCCACGACGCCGTGCTGGTCGAAGATGATTTCGATTGCGAACACCGTTTCGGTGTGCGCACGGCCCCGTCGTTGTGGTCGCTGGACCGGCATGGCCGGGTCATCCACGTCAGCAGCTTCGCCCGCTCGATGTTTCCCGCCTTGCAGCTGGGCTACATGCTGGTGCCACGCCAGCTGCGCGAGCGGTTCCTGGCGGTCAAGTGGCTGGCCGATCGCGGCAGCGTATCGATGCAGCAGCACGTGCTTGCGGCGTGCATCAACAGCGGCCAGTACCTGCGCGATCTGCGGCGCATCGCCCACCGCCTGGCGCCCCGCCATCGGGCGCTGGGCGCGGCCTTGCATGCACGTCTCGGCGACGCGATGACGGTGACCGATGCGGTGGCGGGAGGATCGCTTTTCGTGCACTTGCCCCGGTTGCCACGCCATGCCACCGCGGCATTGCTGGCCGAGGCGCTGGCGCGCGGCGTGCACATCCGTTCCGCCGAGTGCTTCCATCGAACCCCGCCCGATCACGTGACCCTGGTGCTGAGCTACGCCGGGGTGTCCGAGGCGGCCCTCAAGAGGGCCGGGGCACGGCTCGCCGAGGCCTGCCTGGCGGTCGGGGAAAAATTCGCCATGTCGCCGAAGCGAAACCGGCGGATCGAACTGGCCAGTGCCTGACGGGGCAGCGGGAGCCCGAGCGCTTCCCGATGGCTGCTTCATCCTGCGCAACGCCGGGGATCCACGGCTCCACTGAGTGTTGCGCGGGGAGCCAGGACGAATGACGGTCAGCCCGCCGCTCGGCTGTTCTCGAACACGGCCAATTGCGCCGCAAAAGCCCGCTTGAACGCAGGCCGGGCTTCGGCGCGGGCGACGTAGGCGGCGAGATTCGGGTAGTCGTCCAGTATTCCCGTGGGCTGCGCCCGGAACAGCACGCCGACCATCATCAGGTCGCCCGCGCTGAACGCGCCGTCGAGCCAGTCGGCCTCGCCAAGACGGCGGGACAGCAGGCCCAGTGTCTTGCGCGCCCGCTCCTCGAGCATCGGCTGGCGTTGCTCGTACCAGGGCTTGTTGCATTCGAATACCTTGGCCATGCTGAACTCGACCAGCGGCGGCTCCACCGTGTTCAGCGCGGCGAACATCCAGGTGATCGCGCGTGCGCGGGCATTCGCCTCGTCCGGCAGCAGGCCCGGGCGCGTCTGCGCGAGGTGGAACACGATGGCGCCCGACTCGAACAGGGCGAGCTCGCCTTCTTCATAGGTGGGGATCTGCCCGAACGGGTGCAGCGCCAGATGCGCGGGCTGTTTCATCGCCGCGAACGAGACCAGCCGCACTTCGTAGGCCTGGCCGACTTCTTCCAGCGCCCAGCGGACGCGCATGTCGCGGGCCAGGCCACGGCCGCGATCGGGCGACGATTCAAAGGCGGTGATGGTGGGATTCATGGTTGGCTCCTGTTTATGGCATGACGCCGCGTGCGTCACGGGGGATGGCGGGAAAACTTCATGATGTTCAGAGATAGCTGAGCCACCAGTTCCTGCGTCGCCGCTTGATGTCGGCATACCAGCGACACAACGGATACAGGGCAAGCACGACGATGACCCAGAGCAGGTAGATCACGGGCAGGCTCGCGGCCCAGCCCGCCGGCGCGGTGAACGGAAAATGCCCCAGGTCCGGCGACCGGAACATGCCGTCGACGTTGCCGAAACGCAGGTAACAGGCGACCACCGCCAGCAGGTGGATCAGATAGAAGTGCAGGACGTAGAAGAACAGCGGCACCTTGCCGATGATCAGTGCGGGGCGCAGCCAGCGCGGAGCGCCACCGTCGAACACGCGCAACAGCAGCAGGGCAGGGCCCAGCGTCATCAGCAGGAACAGCAGCGACGGCGGGTATTTGTTGGTGTCGAGGAAGGACAGCAGCGTCCACAGCGGCGACTTCTGCATCGACCAGGCGAGCGGGTCGCCGTACACGTTCAGCAGTCGCAGCAGTACGAAGCCCGCGACGAGTCCGGTGCCGAATCGAAGCAGCAGTGCGCGGCGACGCTCGTCGCTCCAGCGATACGCCTGTCCCAGCGTGTAACCCAGCGCGGTCACACCCAGCCACGGAATCAGCGGATAGGCGATGAACACCACGTGCTGCGGGGTGTTGATCAGAAAACCCGGCGCATGCAGCACTGACCACAAGGGGGCGAAGGCACCGAAGGCAGTCGCCGGGATGCCGTCCAGCAGGTTGTGGCCAGCCACCAGGATCACGCCGAACGCCACGATCACCCGGTCCGGCAGATGGATCAGCCCGGCCAGCACGATCATCGACCAGCCCAGCGCCCACAGCACGGTGATGATGGTCACCTGGTAGTCGAGGTTGAATTGCAGCGCGAAGCGCATCACGACCACTTCGAGGAACAGCAGCCACAAGCCGCGCGTGAGCAGGAAACGCGACAGCTCATTCTTCGACAGTCGCTGCAGCGCGAGCCGGGCGCCGGTGCCGGTGAGCAGGAAGAACACCGGCGCGCAGAAATGGGTGATCCAGCGGGTCAGGAAGAGCGGCGCCGTGGTGGTGGCCAGATCGGTGGGGTTGGCACCGGGCGCGCCGAAGAAATCGTGCACGTGGTCCAGCGCCATGATGACGATGATGATGCCGCGCAGCAGGTCGACCGATTCGATGCGGAACCGGCCGGAAGGATTGCCGGAGGCCGTCCGGCCTCCGTTGTGCATCGTGGTGATGGTCGTTGCCATGGTCAGCCGCGCACGGCGGCTTCGATCGCGGCGATGTCGATCTTGCCCATCTTCATCATTGCCTCGAACGCGCGCCGGGCCACGGCAGGGTCCGGGTGGGTGACTGCAGCGATCAGCATGCGGGGGCTGATCTGCCAGGAAACGCCCCACTTGTCCTTGCACCAGCCGCAGGCGCTGGCCTGGCCGCCGTTGTCGATGATCGCGTTCCACAGGCGATCGGTTTCAGTCTGGTCGTCGGTGGCCACCTGGAACGAGAAGGACTCGTTGTGCAGCATGCCCGGTCCGCCATTCAGGCCCACGCAGGGGATGCCCATGACCGTGAAGTCGACCATCAGCACATCGCCCTGTTTGCCGGCGGGGTAATCGCCCGGTGCGCTATGGATCGCCCCCACCGAGCTGTCCGGGAAGGTCCTGGCGTAGAACGTAGCGGCCTCCAGGGCGGCGCCGTCGTACCAGACGCAGATGGTGTTCTTGGCGAGCATGGGATTCTCCTGGCTTGGGGGTGGGATGCTTCCTTGTTGCGACGAACGAGGTGCAGACGGATCGACACCGGGATCGGGCCGTCGCAACACCATCTTCATGGAGCGCACACACCCTTGCCAGCATCTTTGGCGTCGACGCCGGCGTGGCACCGGTAGTGACGAGATGGACGGGAGCAACCCCATGCAGACGAGCAGAGGCATTTCCCTGGTCACGATCCTGGTCGTCCTGGCGATCCTGGTCGTGGTGGCGGCGTTCGCCATCCCCGCGTGGCACGACCGGGTCGCCCGCGACCATATCGAGGAGGCCATGAAGGCCACCGATGCACCCAAGCTGGTGGTCATGGAGGCGGCGACGACAAAGGGCGGCCTGGCTCATGTCACCCGGAGCGACCTCGCCTACAACGCCGGCCCGCCCAGCGAATACGTCGACAAAATCGAACTGGGGGACGGTGGCCGGATCACGCTGACCACGCGAGACACCGGCATCAAGCCCGACCCCGTGCTGGTCCTGCTGCCGGTGGAACCTACCGCTGACAACCCCAGCCGCACCATCAGCTGGACCTGCACCATGGTGGTCGGCAACCAGTCGGCCGCACCTGGCGCGTGCGCGGGCACCGGTCAGACGGCGGCCGCGCCGCCGGCCACGGCGCCCGCGCCCGCGGCGACCAGCGTGCACTGACCGCCGCGTGGACTGACCGCCGGGGAGTCGACTGTATCGCGGTGCACTGCATGCGGCCCCGGCTCACGCGAGGTCCCGCCGAAAGCCCATTGCAGCCGGCTGTGCCGCGCGCGATGCTTGCGCACCTGAGAGCGTGGTTCGGAGTGAACCGGGGAGCGCAAGGTGCACGAGCATTCGGATACCTGGACGGCGGCGGACCTGCTGTCCTATGAGAAGTACATCGAATCGACCACCGGCCTGGAGCGATTGAGCCGTGTGGCCACGGCAGACGAGGAGTGGGTGCTCAGCGACTGGGATGGCGAACGCTACACGATCCGCTTCGACAAGAATTTCTCCAAGAAGCACCTGGCCACGTTCTCCAAGGATCGCGAGCGCACCGAGCGCGAGGCGTATTTCGAATGGCTGAACTCGGGCAAGACCCGGGAGGCCGGCGAAAACTGGCAGCGGGCCGAGCATGGCTTGATGAACCAGAAGATGAAGACGACGGCGGACAACCGCAATGTCGCCGACCTCTGCGGTTGCGGCCATCGCTTCAACAGGCATCCCGGCGCAGGTGCCTGCACCCAGTGTAGCTGCCCGCGATTCGTCACCACATTTGCGGCCAGCCGCATCGTCCAGGGCAAGCCGGTGGAGGATCCGCTGGCCGGCATGAAGACGGCCCGCACCACCTTCATCGTGCTCAACTGGGTGCCGAAGGCCGACTTCGAGAGTGTCGTCGTGCAATCGATCCAGGCGCACGAGAAGCCGAGCGGCTGGAAGCGTGGTGATCCGCTGGCCAAGGCGGTCAATGACGAAGCGGTGCTGAAATGGGACTTCGGCGTTGCCCGCGTCGGCGCCGTGGTCCAGGCCCAGGCCGGCACCGATCCGGCGACCTGGGTCAGGAAGCAGGGCTGCTACATCAAGGCCAGGAAAATCGCCACCGACTGGGGCCGGCAGACCTGGCAGGTCTTCCACATGGAAAGCGGGCCGGCGCATCCGGCGTTCTGAGCGGTGCGGCGGCAGGATCGTGCCTGTCACGACGGCTCATTGACGATCCACCGTAGAGGGCTGCGATGAAAGAGCACGCCGCATGAAGTCCTTTGGCAAGCCGCCGCAGGGCGAGCGGCTGGAACGGCTGCACGATCTGCCGCTGTGGGACGGCGAACGTCTGCGCAACATCCATCCGGTCCTGCCGGGACTGCGCGATCCGGATGCGCCGCGACCCACGCTGCGGGATTTCTTCTGCGGCGACGAGAACCGCACGCCACCCGCGCCGCTGCCTGCGCGGGACCCGCGCAGCGGCTGGGCGAGAAAGCCGGCCAGCGGCTTGCGGGCCACCTGGCTGGGCCACTCCACCGTATTGCTGGAGATCGACGGCTTTCGGGTGCTCACCGATCCGGTGTGGGGACAGCGGGCCTCGCCCTTCACCTTGCTGGGGCCACGGCGCTTCCAGCCGGTGCCGATCGGCTTGCGCGATCTGCCGCCGATCGACGCCGTGGTCATTTCGCACGACCACTACGACCACCTGGACTATCCGACGATCCGCGCGCTGGCGAAATCGAAGGTTCCGTTCGTTACCTCGCTTGGTGTCGGCGCCCATCTCGAAAGCTGGGGCATCGCGCCGTCACGCATCACCGAACTGGTCTGGTGGCAAAGCCATCGCGTGCCGGGCACCGGGCTCACCATCACGGCGGCGCCGTCGCAGCATTTCTCCGGCCGCGGCCTGAAGGATCGCAACCAGACCTTGTGGTCATCGATGGTCATGGCCGGCGACCGGCATAGGGTATTTTTCAGCGGTGACACCGGGCTCACCACCGAGTATGAAGTCATCCGCGACCGGCTCGGTCCGTTCGATCTGGTGATGCTCGAAGTCGGTGCGTTCCATCCTTCCTGGGGCGATATCCATCTGGGGCCCGCCAACGCGCTGGCCGCTCACCGCCTGCTTGGCGGCGGCGTGCTGATGCCGGTGCACTGGGGCACGTTCGCGCTGGCCACGCATGCCTGGGACGAACCCGTCGAGGATCTGCTGAAACTGGCCGCTCCGAGCGGCACCGATCTGCTGTTGCCGCGTCTCGGCGAACCGGTCGAACCCGTCGAGCACCGGGAAGTGCAGCCTTGGTGGCGTGGCGGCAAACCCGCCGGCAACAGGCGTTCGATGGAACGGGAACCCGCCGAAGCCGCCGTCGCCGATCAGCTGGGTGACCAGTTGCCCTGGCCACTGGATTGAACACCGCGGCAGCAAAAAGCAAGGGTCAGGGCGCGCGCTTTTATTTGAGCGTGGCCCGTGAAAAGTCACCTCGGATCCTGTTTTCCACCCACGACTGCTCAGTCTTCCGCACGCGATTCCTGATGCGCCGCTACCTTGTCCAGGATGCGCCGCAGCGTCTTGATGTCCGTGGCTGACAGATCCTGCAGGGCAGGTGGAGTGGCTTCGACGACTCGGCGGGTGGTGGCCATGACGCTGCGGCCCGCCGCCGTGATCGACACCAGCTTGGCACGCCGGTTTTCAGGGTGGGGATAACGTTCGACAAGACCACGGCTTTCCAGGTCGTTGATGGCGACGGTCGCCGCTGGTGCATCGGTGGACATGGCGTCCGCGAGGTCCTTCAGGGTCATCGGGCCGGCGCCGAGCCGCTTGAGTGCGCGGATCCGGCTGAAGGGCAGCCCGGTGGCGTCGGTGACCTTGCGGCGCCAGTCGCCGCGGCTGTCCATCACCCATGCCACCAGGGTTTGCCAAATGACGTCGGAATCATTCTGTTTCGGTACTGCCTTGCTCACACCGCTGCTCCCGAGGGCGCCTCCTCCAGCAAATGCGCAGCGTGGCGCCTGCTGTCGTGGGCCCACGATGTGCTGGAAAGCCAGCCCAGAAAAACGACTGCCACACCGCCGGCAACGACCAGCCACCAGAACGGATGCGTTGCTTGAGGGAAGTTGCGCAGCACTCCCCGGGTTCCGGCAATGGTACCGGCAATGGCCACGCCCAGCGACGCCCCGACCTGCCGGCTGGTGGAGGACACCGCGGCAGCCAGTCCGGCTTGTGCTTTGGGCATGCCTGAAACGGCGGTGTGGGTGATGGGCGCATTTACCATGCCGAAGCCGATGCCGAAGATCACGTAGCCCGCCACCAGCAGACCCAGCGGGGTCGTCGCGGTCAATTGCGTGAGCATCAACGCGCTGATGGTGGTCGCGGTGCCGGAGATCAACAGGGATGGCCGGGTGCCGTGGGTGCCGAGCAGTCTTCCGGAGAAGGGTGAGCAAAGGATGGTCGCAAGAGCCATCGGCAGCGTGCACAGCCCGGTTTGAAAGGCGGAGTAGCCACGAACTTCCTGCAGGTAGATGGCATTGAGGAACAGGAAGCCGGAAAACGCGGAGAAGCTGCAGATGGCGATCAGAGTGGCACTGCTGAACGGGATGCTGCGGAAGAAGCGCAGGTCGATCAGCGGCTCTATCCGTCGCGGTTCATAAACCAGCAACGCCACGACGGCAAGCACCGCCAGGGCGAACAGGCCGGTGATGGTCAGCGTATGCCAGCCGATGTGCGGACCCTCGATAACGGCATAAGTCAGCGCAGCGAGTGCAAGAAAGACCAGCGTCTGCCCGACCGGATCCACCCGTCGCGCCTGGGCCGCCTTCGATTCGGGTATGTAGAGGGCCGCCAGGATCATCGCCGCCGCACCGATCGGCAAGTTGACCCAGAAGATCGAGCGCCAGCCGATGCTTTGCGTGAGGGCGCCACCGATCAACGGGCCCAGCGCCATCGAGACACCGGCCACGGCACCCCATATGCCGATCGCGCGGGCGCGTGCCTTCGGCTCATGGAAGGTATTGACGATGATGGACATGGCCACCGGGTTCAGCATGGTGGCGCCCAGCGCCTGCAGGATGCGGAAGGCGATCAGGCCGTGGATGTACGGGGCCAGGCTGCACAGCAGCGAGCCGAGCATGAAGATGGCCATGCCGGTCTGGAAGACACGTCGGCGCCCGAAGCGATCCGCCATCGAGCCTGCCAGCATCAACAGGCTGGCCACCACCATCGTGTAGGCATCGATCACCCACTGCAGTCCGGATATCGACGCGTCCAGGTCGCGGTGAATCGAAGGCAGCGCGACGTTGACGATCGTGATGTCCATTCCGACCATCAGCAGGCTGAGGCAGCAAATGGCAAGGATCAGGTTCGGGTGCGACCTGAACTGCCGGATGGGGTCATGGATTGTGTTCATACAAAAATTGTATAAATACAATTATTGTAAGTCAACAATTATTAGTGTCGAAGCGCCTGCGCCGGGAGAGGGGACGTGGACAAACGCCGGGCGAGGTCTCTTGTGGATTTCCCCGCGGTGAGTGAATCTGACTTCGCTGGTGCGCATCGTCATTGATCATGCGGCCATGGGCATATCTCGGGAGATGCATGTGTCGATGGGTGGAAGATTCGCGCGCTGGCTTTTCGCGCCCTCGTTGTGCTGGATTTCACTGGCTGGTGCGCAGCAGGCGCTCGCGCCGGTGGAGGCACGCGTGCCGTTTGCCCCGGCCGCGGTGGCTGGCAGCGATGAACGGATGCATCTCGCCTACGAGCTGCATGTCACCAGCATCTACGGTGACGCCGGCCCGCTGAAGCCGCGGGAGCTGGAGGTGTATGCGGACGATGACCGTACGCCGCTCGCCCGCTTCGATGCTGAAGATCTGGCGGGGATGACTCGACCGGCACCGGCTGAACATGCGCCGGTGACCATCGACGCCGGTAAGCGCGTCGTCGTCTACGTCTGGCTGACCCTGCCCACGGCGAGCCCGTTACCACGGACCTTGCGCCATCGGATGACCTTCGCCACCGCGAAGCAGAAGACCGAGTTGCTTGATGGCGTGCGTGTATCGTTGAGTGCCGAGGCACCCGTGCTTATCGGGCCACCGCTGCGCGGCGGACTCTGGCTGGCACACGAGGGGCCGGGCAATGCGCATTCGCATCACTGGGGCAGCCTGGTGGCAGTGAACGGGCAAGTGACCATTCCGCAACGCTACGCACTGGACCTGGTGGGGATTGATCCGCGCGGGCAGGTGGTGCGTGCAGGCGTGAAGAATGTCGGCAAGTCGCGGCATCCGGACTGGGTCGGCTACGGTGCGGACGTGCTCGCGGTGGCGGACGGGGTCGTGCGCGATGCACGCGACGGCGAGCCGGAACACCCGCCACTCAACCCGCAATCGGAGCCGGAGTCATTGACGGCACATGGCCTGTTCGGCAATTACGTGGTGCTGGAGATCCAACCAGGCGTGTTCGCCAGCTACGCGCACCTGCAACGCGGTAGCGTAAAGCTGCGTATCGGCGATCATGTGCGCAAGGGACAGCTGCTGGCGCATCTGGGCCAGTCCGGCAGTTCCAGCGCGCCGCATCTGCATTTCCAGCTTTCCAGCGCGATGACGTTCGAAGGTTCCGAAGGCCTGCCGTTCCTGTTCGACCGCTTCGACTTGCTCGGGCCGGAAGCCGAGGCGCAGCTGTTTGGCCAGGGCGAGCCATGGGTACCGCTGCCGCTCCGGCACCGGCAAGCCGAGATGCCGCTGGACGACATGGTGATCGGATTCCCCGCCTTGCGTTGACGTCCCTGGCGGGGCGCAAGGCGACCACGCTGGCTTGGCCGATGATCCCTACAATTGCATGTAGTGGTATCCCTGTTGCTCGTACACGACCGGAGCGGTGAGCGCCGACAGGGTGACGGTGACGGCCGGATCGAGCTCGTTGTCCTGGACGCCGTGTTCGGCCAGGGCCTGGCTGCAGACGAGCAGCTTGACGCCGGCCTTCTTCAGCGCGTGCAGGATTTCCAGGTTCGGATTGCCCTTCTTCAGGTGTTTGCGCGAAGCGGCATCGGTCAAGCTCGCGGCGCCCGCTCGTTGATCGAGCAACGCCACGATGTGCATGCGCTCCGGCGGCACACCGGAGTAGGCCAGCAGATTCACCAGTCGTGCCAGGCGCTCCAGCGATGGATACGGTTTGCCCTTGTCGGTTCCGGTGGAAATCACGTCGACGAGGATCTTGTAGTCGGCCTTCGGGTCGGGCTGGGCGTCGGCATCCGGACGCGGATGCACGCCGCCGAATTTCGGGATCAGCGGATACACCCAGGTCGTGGTGGGCGAGGCCTTGGCGGCAGCCGCGGCTGGCTCCGCAGCCTGCGCCGGCAGCGACATCGCCACCAGCGCCATGCAGGACAGTACCCGGGCGAGCGAAAGCTTGATCTTCATGATTTTCCCCTTGCCGCGGGCTGCGGCTGGCGCATCATGCTAATCCCCTTGCGGCTCGTCCGGTAATCCGCTCAGCCCGACGTCGACGCACGGTCCTTCGCCCGACTGCGGTGACCGCGATGATCAGTCGTCGTCCGCGCTGCTTTCTTCGCTCTGGCGGAGGCCGCTTTCGCGTGACGACTGCTGATGCTTGACGGCGTACATCGCACGGTCGGCCTGGGCCAGCAGGGCTTTCGCGTTGGCTCCATCGTCGGGAAAACAGGCGATGCCGATGCTGGCGTCCAGCAGGAACAGGCCGTCGGGCAGGCTGAAGGGAATGGTGAGACGGGCGCGCAGGGTTTCGGCAACTGCCCGGGCGGTCTGTGCGTCGCGGCAGCCGGGCAGCAGAGCGACAAACTCGTCGCCACCGACCCGGGCCACCAGGTCGCCCTGCCGAACGCCCTGCTGCAGGCGCGCGGCCACCTCGCGCAACAGATGATCGCCGGCATCGTGGCCGCCACGGTCGTTGACGTCCTTGAACCCGTCGAGATCCAGATACAGCACCGCCACGCCGTGACCGGTATGCCTGGCGTGATCAATCGCGGATTGCAGTTCGATGCGCAGGCGGTCGCGGTTGGCCAGTCCGGTCAGCGAGTCGTGGTTGGCGCGGTGCTCCAGTTCGCGCTCCAGGCGGCGCAGTTCGGTCACCTCGCGGCCGACGCCGATGCGCACGCCATGCTGCGGCAGCCAGCGCGCCGACCACTGGATGTCGACGCTGTGGCCGTCCTTGTGCAGGTAGCGGTTGCGGAAATGCAGCTGCAGCTTGCCCGACATGACCTGCTCGGCCTGTGCGGCGGTGGCGGCGCGATCGTCGGGGTGAACCAGCTCGAAGATGCGCCGGCCCAGCACTTCCTCCGGGGTGTAGCCGAAGATGCGCTTGAAGCTCGCGTTGACGAACAGCAGGTGTCCCTCGGTGTCCACCACGCAGACGGCATCGGGCATCAGGTCGAGCACGTCGGCGAGTGGAGGAAGCGTCGGGATCATCTGCCTGCGGTGGTCGTCTGTTCCGGTGGTGTGCGCAGAAAGGCGTCATCACCATCGTGCGTCCCGTCGCAAGCTATCAGAATCACCGTGCCTGTGGGTGAAGGCAGGGCGCAGGCGCCACGCGCATAAGGTCGGGAGCCATCGGCGGCGCGATGGCTTCCGACATCATCCGGCGAACATGGATGGTTCCCGCCGGCGGTCAGTCCGGCAGGCTGACCACCGGCACGAAGCCGCCGAAGATCATGCGCTTTCCATCGAAGGGGCAGGCGCTGGCCGCTTCCATGCGCGGGTCCTGCATGAACTTTTCCATGCCGGCATCATGGGTGGCCTTGTCGGGCCATTCGACCCACGAAAACACCACCGCTTCATCGGCCTGTGCCTGCACGGCGCGGCGGAAATCGGTGAGCTTGCCATCGGGCACATCCTCGCCCCAGCACTCCATCACCCGGGTGGCGCCGAATTCCAGGAAGATGCTGTCGAACGTGCGGGCGTGTTCGATGAACTGCGCGCGGTTGGCATGGGGAACGGCGATCACGAAACCATCGATCCAGGACATGGTTGTCTCCTTGCGGGAATGGGGGCCGACAAGGCCACCTTCACTACAGCGACGAACCGGCGCCAGGGATATCGACACGTGCGCGGCTTCCGGTGCAGCGTCGATATACTGGCCCGACCTTTGCCGGGAACAGGCTTCATGCGCAGTTTCGACGATACAAACGGCAATCCATGGCAAGCGGCGGTGCTGGACGCGTCCTACGGCAACATGCTGCTGGTGTTTTCCCACGCCGGCGACCTGACGGTTCGCAAGACCGTCATGGCCGCGGAAAACCTTCGCCTGGCGGAGCAGCAGCTGCTGGATATGGACGAGGCGCAATTGCGTGATCTGCTGGCCGAATCGGTGCCGTGGGACTAGCACGGCAGGTATCGGCAATCAGTCCGGAATGTCCACCTCGACCAGCCGGCCGAGCTGTGCCAGCGATTCCTGCCAGCCGACGTAGCACTGCTCCAGCGGAATCACTTCGGGCAGGCCTTCCTGCACCACGTGCAGTTCGGTGCCGCAGGACACGGTCTTCAAGGTGACGGTCACCGTGATTTCACCGGGCAGGTTGGGATCGTCGAACTGGTCGGTGTAGCGGATGTGTTCGAACGGCGTGAGCTCGACATAGGTGCCGCCGAAGACGTGGCTGTGGCCGGTCGAGAAGTTGGTGAAGGACATCTTGTAACTGCCGCCGACGCGGGCATCCAGATGATGCACCCTGGCGGTGAAGCCGTTCGGCGGCAACCATTTGACCTGGGCCTCGGCATCGAGGAAGGCGCGATAGACGCGCTCGGCCGGCGCGCGCAGTACCCGATGCAGGCGGACAGTGTTGGACATGGCGGTTTTCCTGGCTGGAGGAGTAGCCCTCATGGCAGCAACGAACGGGCGGGGTGGAAATCGACAGCCGGTGTCCGATGGGTTCATCGTCCCGGTCGATTCGATATCGCGTTGCCTGCGGGCCTGGTCTCGGCCGTTTTGCAGTAGCCTGAAGCGCGGTCACCGACACCCGCGATGGCCGGAACATTCCCGCGCAGTGATGAAAGGTGATCCCATGATCGACACTTCGATGGCAACTCATCCGCATGGCCGGCCGTGGCCGGAACCTGCAGGCGCACGACGGGCGGTGACGGCATGAGCACGCGCGAGGTCGACGTCGCCATCATCGGGTCCGGCACCGCGGGCATGTCCGCCTATCGCCAGGCGCGCAAGCGCACCGACCGCATCGCCCTGATCGAAGGCGGCCCGTTTGGCACCACCTGCGCCCGGGTCGGCTGCATGCCCTCGAAATTGCTGATCGCCGCGGCCGAGGCGCGGCACCGGCTGGCAGTGTTGCCCGCGTTCGGTATCGCCAGCGACGCGGGCAGGGTCGATGGCCGCGCGGTGATGAAGCGGGTGCGTGACGAACGCGACCGCTTCGTGGGCTTCGTGCTCGATGCGGTGGCGGGCTTCGACCCTGCCCACGTGCTGCGGGCGCACGCCGAATTCGAGGACCCGCATACGCTGAAACTGTCGCCAGCGATGGACGGCAGCGTGCCGCCGGTCGAGCGGGTCCGTGCCGGGCGCATCATCATCGCCACCGGTTCGCGGCCGGCAATTCCCGCGGTGCTGCGGGCGGCTGGCGACCGGCTGATCATCAGCGACGACGTGTTCGACTGGCAGGACCTGCCCGGCTCGGTGGCCGTGTTTGGTGCCGGCGTGATCGGCCTGGAGCTGGGCCAGGCCCTCCATCGGCTGGGCGTCCGCGTGCACCTGTTCGGTCGTGACGGACGGATTGGCGCGATCAGCGATCCGGTGGTGCGCGCCGAGGCCACGCGGTTGATCGCGGCGGAACTGCCGCTCAGCCTGGATGCCGCTGACGTGCGCGTCGAGCGGGACGGCGAGGCGGTGGTCGTGCACTTCACCGACCCGGGCAGCGCGGCGACCAGCGAGCGCTTCGATTACCTGCTGGCCGCCACCGGGCGCACGCCCAATGTCGAGATGCTGGCGCTCGAGCATTCCGGGCTCGAGCTCGATGCCAGGGGTTTGCCGGTGTTCGATCCGCAGACCACCCGGGCCGGCGACAGCCATGTCTTCATCGCCGGTGATGCCGATGCCGATCGGGTGTTGCTGCACGAAGCGGCCGACGAGGGCCACCTGGCCGGCGAGCAGGCCGCGCGGTATCCGGCGGTCTACCGGCATACCCGGCGCACCCCGCTGGGCGTGGTGTTTTCCGATCCGCAGATCGCCTACGCCGGGCGACGGCATGCGCAACTGCTTGCCGACGGCGTCGATTTCGCGGTGGGCGAGGTGTCCTTCGAGGACCAGGGGCGTTCGCGGGTGATGCTGGTCAACCACGGCCTGCTGCGCGTTTATGGCGAGCAGGGCAGCGGCCTGCTGCTGGGCGCCGAGATGATCGGCCCGCAGAACGAGCACATCGCCCACCTGCTGGCCTGGGCGATCCAGGCGCGCATGACGGTGGCCGGCGTGCTGCAGATGCCGTTCTACCACCCCACGATCGAGGAGGGCCTGCGCACCGCGTTGCGCGAGCTGCTCACCGCGCTGGGCATGGGCGCCGCGCCGCCGCTGCACTGCATCGACTGCGGACCGGGCGCCTAGGCCACGGAACCGGCGCGTGCCGGATGTATCCGGACGCTGGCTGAGGCACACTGCGCGTCGGCCGGCGATGGGGCCTGATCGGGAGACAACAGGTGGGCAAGGGCAGGCTGGAAGCATTCAGTGACGGCGTCATCGCCATCATCATCACCATCATGGTGCTGGAGCTGAAGGTGCCGCATGAAACCACGCTGGCGGCGCTCGGTCCGCTGGCACCGGTGTTGCTCAGCTACGTGTTGAGCTTCGTCTACGTCGGCATCTACTGGAACAACCACCATCACATGCTGGCGATCACCCATCGGGTATCGGGCACGGTGCTGTGGGCGAACCTGCACCTGCTGTTCTGGCTGTCGCTGTTCCCGTTCACCACGGCATGGATGGGCGAAAACCACCTGGCCCAGGCGCCGACCGCCGTTTACGGCTTCGTCCTGCTGATGGCAGCGGTGGCCTACTGGATACTGGAGCAGGTGCTGATCGCGGTGGCGGGTCCGGACTCGGCGTTGCGCGGGGCCATCGGCTACGACTGGAAGGGCAAGATCTCGCCGCTGCTCTATCTTGGCGGCATCGCGCTGACGTTCTGGCGGCCCTGGGCGGCGCAGCTCTTCTACGCC
Source organism: Rhodanobacter sp. Root179 (assembly GCF_001428465.1). NCBI lineage: Bacteria > Pseudomonadati > Pseudomonadota > Gammaproteobacteria > Lysobacterales > Rhodanobacteraceae > Rhodanobacter > Rhodanobacter sp. Root179. Next base: position 78,855 of record NZ_LMHR01000085.1, read on the forward strand.
CTGGCGGCGCTGCTCTGGCTGGTGCCGGATCGGCGCATCGAGAAGCTGGCTGCCCATTGAGCCCGCACACCTTTCAGCCGTCCATAGCCGTCCATCGAGGAGGCGTCATCATGAACGCAGGAAGGCTTCTGATCGCGCTGCAGATGGTGGTGGCGCTGTGCATCGCCAGCCCGCTTCGTGCAGCCACCCCCGACGCGGACGCCGCCGCCATCCGGCAGGTGCTGAACCGGCAGCAGGCGGCCTGGAACCGCGGCGACGTCGACGGGTTCATGCACGGCTACAAGGACGCCCCCGACACGACCTTCGTGGGCAGCAGCGTGCGCAAGGGCTACCGCGCGATCCTGGAGAGCTACCGCAAGCATTACGCCGGCAAGGCCCAGATGGGCAAGCTCACCTTCTCCGATCTCGACGTGCGCCTGCTGCCTGGGCGCGATGGCGAGGTGCGTTATGCCGTGGTCACCGGCCGCTTCCACCTCGATCGCGCTGCCCACGGCGAGGTTGCCCAGGACGATGGCGTGTTCTCGCTGCTGTGGGAAAAGACCGCGGACGGTTGGAAGGTCATTCTCGACCACACCAGCTGATGTCAGGGCTGATGCAGGAAGGCCAGTGAGGTGTCGCAGGGCGCGTCGACCTTCAGGCTCAGCAGCGCATCGGCGCGCGTGCGGCCGAGCGTGACGGCGGCGATCGGCTTGCCGGCGCGCGCGGCGGCATCGACGAAGCGGTAGCCCGAATAGACCATCAGCGACGATCCCACCACCAGCATGGCGTCCGCCGCCTGCCAGGCGCGCGCGGCGGCTTCCACCCGTTCGCGGGGTACTGCCTCGCCGAAGAACACCACGTCGGGTTTCAGGATGCCGCCGCAATGCGGGCAGGGCGGAACCTCGAACTGCGCGAAGTCATGGCCTTCCAGGTCGGCGTCGCCGTCCGGCGCATCGCCGGCATCCAGTGACAGCCATGCCGGGTTGCGCTCCTCCAGCATCTGCTGGAACGCGTGGCGGCCCAGCCGTGCCTCGCAACCCATGCAGCGCACTTCGTCGAGGCGTCCGTGCAGGTCCAGCACGCGCTCGCTGCCGGCGTGCTGGTGCAGGCGATCCACGTTCTGCGTCACCAGCAGCTCGACCTGGCCGCGCCGCTCGAGCGCGACCAGCGCACGGTGGGTGGCATTGGGCAGCGCACGACCGAAACGCCGCCAGCCGACCAGGCTGCGCGCCCAGTAACGCTGGCGCGTGGCCGGCTCATGCATGAAGGCGGCGTAGTTCACCGGCGGCGGGCGTTTCCACTGGCCGTCGCGGTCGCGATAGTCGGGGATGCCCGAATCCGTGCTGCAGCCCGCGCCGGTCAGCACGAACAGGCGCGGATGGTCGTCGATGAATTGCTGGAGCGGAGTCATGGCGCAGATATGGGTGCTGACGGCAAGGAAAAACAGGCGGCCTTCACGGCGGGCTTGCCGTGCCGGGAAGCGCCGACGATGATGGCGATGGACTGTAGCGCGTCCGCCTTGCGGCGGGCAGGGTCACGGACACAGGGAGCAAGCACATGGATCACGCTGGAACGGATGAAGTCACCGCTGCCCGGGCGGCGAAGCTTGATGATGACGCGTACAAGATGTGGCACGAAAAGCCCGCGGGGAAATTCGTGCTGGGCTTTTCCGTGTTCGTGCTGGCCGAAGTGCTGGTCTACGGAACCCTGCACTGGATCTTTCCGCTGATCTGAACCGGAAGCCAGTGAGCGTAGCCAGGACGCTGGTCGACGCGAGGCATCGGCGCGTTAGCATGGCCGGATGAAGCTCATCGCGATCGACTCCGCGTTCTCCTCGCCGTGGCGAGTGCCGGCCTGGCTGTTGGCATTGCTGCTGGTCGGCTGCGCTTCGCAGCCCGTGCAGAACGCGCGCAGCCCGGCACAGGTGCGCAGCGACCTGCTGCGGCTGATCCCGGCCAGTGCCGACGATCGCGCCGGCTGGGCCACCGACATCCAGGTGGCGTTTTCCGCCCGGCAGATCGCGCCGAGCACGGCCAACCTGTGTGCGGTGCTGGCGGTGACCGAGCAGGAGTCGGGGTTCAAGGTGGACCCGGTGGTGCCCGGACTGGGCCGGATCGCGCGCCAGGAAATTGACCGTCGCGCCGCGGCGAAGCACATCCCCGGGTTCCTGGTGGATGCGGCGCTGTGGCTGAAGTCGCCCGACGGCCGGCGTTACAGCGAGCGGCTGTCGGCGGCGCGCACCGAGAAGCAGTTGAGCGGGATCTTCCAGGACTTCATCGGCATGGTACCGCTCGGCAGGCGGCTGTTCGGCGAGCTCAATCCCGTGCATACGGCCGGCCCGATGCAGGTGAGCATCGCGTTCGCCGAGGCCCATGCCCGGGACTATCCGTATCCGATCAAGGGCTCGATCCGCGACGAGGTGTTCAGCCGGCGCGGCGGCCTGTATTTCGGCATCGCGCACCTGCTGGGATATCCGGCGGACTATCCCGCGCCGATCTACCGCTTCGCCGATTTCAACGCCGGCTGGTACGCCAGCCGCAACGCCGCGTTCCAGCATGCGGTGAGCGTCGCCTCGGGCATCCCGCTGGCGCTGGACGGCGACCTGCTGTCGCCGGATGCCGGTTTCGGCGATCGCCCGGGAGCGACGGAACTGGCGGTGCGGACCCTGTCTTCGCAGCTGGACATGAGCGACTCGGCGATCCATCGGGCTCTGGCGCAGGGCGAGCGTCAGGACTTCGTGGACAGCAAGCTCTACGCCCGCGTGTATGCGCTGGCCGAGGGCATCGAACACCAGCCACTGCCGCGCGCGCAGCTGCCGGGCATCACCTTGAAGAGCCCGAAGATCACCCGCAAGCTCACCACCGCCTGGTTCGCCAAACGCGTCGAGGAGCGCTGGCAGCGCTGCATGGCGCGGGCGAAATAGCCGGTTCGACAAGCCCGCTGGCGCCCCCGGAATGTGTGACGCACGGCGATTGTGGCACCTGTGATGGCCGTGACAGCATCGGTGTGGTTGCCGGATCGCGGAGGTAGTCGTAAGGAAATACCCGGCCGGCCGCAGATTCTCGTACTCAACACAGGGGAAGATCATGTGGCTTGTGTTGCCCGTCGTGAATGCGCTGATCGCGGTCATCGTGCTGGCCGGTGTGCCGTTCCTCGGCTATTTCATCTGGCACAAATGGCGGCATAAACGGCGTTTTGTCGAGATCGCCCGTCGCGCAGGCCTGCAGGGGTCGAGCGCCCGTTATCTGATGATCAGCGCGGCGATCGCGCTGGCCGTGGCAGGCGTGCTGGTGCTGTGGCAACCGCCAGTGGCGCCGTTCCTGCAGGAGGGATCGCCGCAACGGCCGTTTGCCGGACTGGGGTGGGGTGTGCAGGCCATCGTGATGGCGCTGCTTTACGGTGTGGTGCAGACCGGCTTCGTCGAAGAGCTGGTATTCCGTGGCCTGATCGCGGGAAGCCTGGCGCGACGGCTGCCACTGGTGTGGGCGAATCTGCTGCAGGCGCTGATTTTCATGCTGCCCCACCTGCTGATCCTCAAGACGATGCCGCAGATGTGGATGCTGCTGCCGCTGGTCTTCGTGCTGGCGTTGGCGATGGGGTGGGTGCGCATCAAGTCCGGATCCATCCTGGGATCATGGCTGGTGCACGCCACCTTGAACGTCACGATGTGCCTGATGGTGGCGGTGCGCACGGTGGCCTGAGTCGGCCGAGCCGGTTCACGGCAACAACGGCGCCTTCGCCGTATTGAACCTGCCGGCAGGACACCCAATCTGATGGTGATCCCCGTTGCAGGAGTAAGCCGTGTCTGATCTTTCCGCTTTCCCGATCGCCAGCCGCTGGCCGGCCCGCCATCCCGAGCGCATCCAGCTGTACTCGCTCAACACGCCGAACGGGGTGAAGGCGTCGATCATGCTGGAGGAAACCGGGCTGCCGTACGAGCCGCACCTGGTCGACATCATGAACAACGAGAGTCATACGGCGGAGTTCCTCGCGCTGAATCCGAACGGCAAGATTCCCGCGATCATCGACCCGCACGGCCCCGGCGGCGAACCGCTGGCGCTGTTCGAATCGGGCGCGATCCTGCTGTACCTGGCGGACAAGACCGGCCAGTTCATCCCGGCCGATGCGGCGCGGCGCTGGGAAACGATCCAGTGGGTGTTCTTCCAGATGGCCTCGATCGGCCCGATGTTCGGTCAGGTCGGCTTCTTCAACAAGTTCGCCGGCAAGAGCTACGAGGACAAGCGTCCGTTGCAGCGCTACGTCGACGAATCGAAGCGCTTGCTCGGCGTGCTCGACGCGCAGCTGGATGGTCGCGACTGGATCATGGGCAACGACTACACCATCGCCGACATCGCCACGCTGGGCTGGGTGAACAACCTGGTGACCTTTTACGAGGCGCGCGAACTGGTGGCGTTCGACAGCTTCGGGAATGTCTCGGCCTGGCTCGAACGCGGCCTGGCGCGGTCAGCCGTGCAGCGCGGCCTGAAGATTCCGGCGCGGGCTTGAGGCCTGTCAGGATTTCGCCTCCCCGAAGGCCGCCGGGCGCCTGCCTGGCTGACTAGCCTCTGGCGTACCGGACCGCTGGCGTCCCATCACGAGGAGATCCGATGAATCGTCGAAACCTGTTGCAGGGCATCCTGCTGGGTGCGGCGGCGCTGCCGCTGCATCGCGTGGCATTCGCGATGCCGGCGGCGTCACCTGCGATGGATGCCATCGCGGCACGCCTGGCGGCGCTGGAGCGAAAACACGGCGGGCGACTGGGCGTGGCGATGCTGGATACCGGCAGCGGGCACCACGCCGGGCGCCGCATCGACGAGCGCTTCCTGATGTGCAGCACCTTCAAGCTGCTGGCGGTGGCTGCGGTGCTGGCGCGGGTGGATCAGGGCAGCGAGCAGCTGGATCGACGCATCATTTTCGGCAAGGACGTGCTGCTGGCATGGGCGCCGGAGACGTCGCGCCACGTGGGCGCGCCGGGCATGACGGTCGGCGAGCTCTGCCAGGCCGCGATCACGGTGAGCGACAACACCGCCGCCAACCTGCTGCTGGCAAGCCTCGGCGGTCCTGCGGCGGTGACCGCATTCGTGCGCACGCTGGGTGATCCGCTGACCCGGCTCGATCGCACCGAGCCCGAGCTCAACGTCGGCGGTCCGGGCGAGCTGCGCGACACCACCACGCCGCAGGCGATGCTGGGCGACCTGCGCGCCCTGCTGCTGGGTGATGCGCTCTCTGCCGCGTCGCGCGCACGCCTGACCGGCTGGCTGCGCGCGTGCACCACGGGTTTGCACAAGTTGCGCGGCGGCCTGCCATCGGGCTGGCAGGCGGGCGACAAGACCGGCAGCGGCGCGCAGGGCGAGAGCAATGACGTGGCGATCCTGTGGCCACCGCAGCGCGCGCCCGTGCTGGTCACCGCCTATTACGCACCCACATCGCCGGATGCCGACGTGGGCGCCCGCGTGCTGGCCGAGGTGGGTCGCATCGCGGCCAGCCTGTAAAAAAAGCCATTCGGGCTGCCGTGAAGGCGGCCCGTTCGCGCTCCATCATTCCCCCGGGTGATAGACCCGTTCGGTATGCCCCTGCAACTGCTCGGGCCAGAAGTACACGGTGCGCAGGTTGCCGGTGGTGTAGCGCTCGGCCTCGTCGTTGAAGTGTTTCGAGGCGGGATGGCCGCTTTCGCCGCCGGCCGTGATCGCGCGGGCGCTGACCTTGGGGCCGAACTCGACCACCGCCACGAAGCTGTTGCCGCTGGTGCCGTAGTAACGCTTCGTGCCGGGCCAGCGATGCGCGCCGAACGAGGCTAGCGAGCCCCAGCGCGAGGAGACGAACGGCACCGGGATGCTCGGCTTGCCGTCGTCGAAACTCTGCACGATGGCGCCGTCGTTGCGCTGGAAGCGGTTGATCTCGCCCCACGGCACGCCCCAGCTGCCAAAGTCGTGTTCCAGCCGGTCGGAGGCGCTAACGAGCGCGTCGAGGCGCGCCTTCGGGCCCGCGTCGCCGGCCATGAAGTCATACACCGACTGGTCTTCCGACTCGGCCTGGGCATGCACGCGATCCCACAGCGTGTCGCCCCAGAACACCGCCAGCGAGGTCGGCATCGAGGCGATGCCCCAGCGATAGTCCCAGCCCCGCAGCAGGGCGATCTGGCCGGCCAGGCGGGGCTTCAGCGGATCGTTGTCGGGCAGCCTGTCGTAGTCGGACACCAGCACGGGGATCAGTTGCGCGAAGGCGGGCAGATAGGAGTCGAACGCGGCGGTGATCAGCGAGGCCTTGCTGAAGTCGCGTACCCGATCGAGCACGCGGGTGGCGTGGATGCCGCGCGGGTTCTCGCCGAAGGTATCCATGTAGCGTGGGTAATCCTTCTGCTGCGGGCTGAACTTGCCGGCGGCGGAGTAGGGCCAGTTGTTGGTGTTCATGATCCAGCCGTTCGGCGGATCGAGCAGGTGCGGCGCCTCGTCCAGCGTGTGCAGGCCCTGCCAGTCGGTGGCCGGGTCGCTGCCGTCGACCGGCTGGGTGTAGTCGAAGCGGTTGTCGCGCCTGGGGATGAATTGCGGATGCATGTACGCGATCTCGCCCTTGTCGTCGGCGAAGATCGTGTTGTTCGAGGAGTTCGCCTTGAGCTCGGCCACCTTGCGGTAGCTGGCGTAGTCGCTGGCCTTGGTGCGCAGCCAGCTCTGTTCGAGCGCCGCCATCGGCTTGTTCATCAGCGCGATGGCGATCCACTTGCCGTCGGCCGCGCGCACGATCGGGCCGTGATGGGTGAAGCGGGCGGTGAAGCTGCGGCTGGCCAGCGAGCCGTCCTTCGCCCGATAGCGCAGCCTGATCGTGCGCGAGGTCACCGGCCGAAGTTCCTTGCCGTAGCGGTAGAACAGCTGGTCGCCCTTGTGCACGATGGTCTCGGCGAATTCGTCGACCACGTCGGCGCCGGTGGAGGTATGCATCCAGCCGATGTGCGGATTGAAACCCTGGTAGATGAAGAACTGCCCCCACGTCACCGCGCCGTAGGCGTCCAGTCCTTCGTCGCTGGACATCTGCAGTTCGGAGCGGAAGAAGAACGAGGTGTGCGGGTTGATCCACAACAGCGCGCGGCCGTCCACGGTGAGCTTGGGCGCGATCGCGAAGCCGTTCGAGCCGCTCGGCTCGACCCAGCTCGACGGCGTCTGCACGCTGGCCAGTTTCGTTCCGGCCTTGTCGTAGAACGCGGCGAGCCGGTCGAGCGAGACACGCTCGATGTCGCCGCCGATGCTGCCTTCGCTGAAACTCAGCGCCATCCACGGCTCGAACTGCCGGATCACCCGCGGATGCACCTCGGGATGGGTGGCCAGGTAGTAGTTGAGGCCAGCCGCCCAGCTGTCCATCAGGGCCTGCAGCCAGGCCGGACTCTTCGCGTACTGCGCCTTGAGTTCGACGGGATCGATGAACAACTGCTGGCGCAGGTCGCTCCAGATCGCCGACTCGCCCTCGGCTTCGGCGAGCCAGCCCAGCGAGTTCAGGTAATTCGTCTCGACCCGGTTGAAGTCGTCCTCGGCCTGGGCGTAGGCCATGCCGAAGACGGCGTCGGCATCGGTCCTGCCGTGGACGTGGGCAATGCCCCAGTCGTCGCGGGTGATCGTGATTGCCTGGGCCTGGCGCTGCCAGTCGGCCAGCTCCGGCGGTGCGCTGCGGGCGGTGGACAACAGGGTCGTCAGCATCAGCGTGGCGGCCAGCAGGCATCGCGGCAGCAGGGCGGGTGGCGCTGATCGGCGCAGCTTGTTCAAGATGGTTGCATGCATCTGTTTGCGATCCCCGGGTTCGTTGGCGCTGCCGTACCGCGTGGAGTTGACCACTACCGGGCCGTCTGTGCAAAGCCTGGTTCGACGGAGTCGACGGCTCTCCCGGATGCGGCTGATCGAATCGCATCGCTCGCGGAGCGTGCCTGCATCTGCTGGCGATCGGGGCTGCAACTGAACTCGGCATTAATTTGCGCGGGCAAAATACGTCGTCGGGTTCGCAGACTGTGCAGCTTCGCTGGGGCAGGATCGGACAGGTTGTGGCGAGGCTTCGTGCATCACCGCCGCAGCATTCCGATATGAAGAGGAGAACTCCCCATGTTGAATCGATCTTCCCGAGGCGCCTGTCTCGCTCTCGCCCTGGTGGCAGTCACATCCCTTGCCGGCTGCAGCGGCTACGTCAAGCGCACCGACTTCGACGCCGCCATCAGCAAGCTGCAAAGCACCGATGCCCAGATGCAGCAGCAACTGGACGCGCTCACTGCCGACATGCAGCAGCGATTCTCCAAATACGATGCCACCCTGACGGAAATGCAGGGACGCCTGCGCGTGGACACGGTGGCCCATTTCGATTTCAACAAGGCCGATTTGAACGAACAGGACAAGGCCATGCTGAAGGACTTCGCCCAGGTGATGCAGGCGCACCACTCCAGTGCGGTGGTGACGGTGGAAGGCTTCACCGATCCGGCCGGTTCGCGGGCCTATAACCAGCGGCTGGGCCAGAAGCGCGCGGACGCCGTGCGTGACTACCTGGTTTCCAGTGAAGGCATGGCCGCCGGCCAGGTTCGCGCGGTCAGTTATGGCGAGGCGAGCAACCGCCAGGTGGAGAAGGGTGCATCGCGCGACGCGGGCACAAGCAACCGCCGCGTGGCCCTGGTGGTCGATTACGCCGGTTGATCAGGGCGGGGCGCGTGAGCCGCGCCCCGTTCCAGTGGTGCTGCTTGCCGCGCAGGCGAGCATCGTCTGCGCGGCAAGCGCGACGGCTTTCCGAGTTTCCCGAGCTGTACCGAGGCGGTTGTGGGGTTTGTCCAGACCGTCATGTAGGCGGGTGACCGGCGTCCACGCAGGACACGGCTCAAGTTCGATCCGGCCTTGCGCTCGCCCTGCAAATGGGCGTTCCGGGGCCTCATGCCGTGGCTATAGTCCGTCTGATCGTGGGGACGTTCGTTTCGATGCCTTGTCGCCACGTTCTTCCGGCCGAGGATACGAACATGCCCAACTCCAGCGATTACCGGCAGAACGCGAGTTTCTTTCGCAGCCGCCTGAACACGATTGCCGCCTGCACCCGGGTTGGCAAGAGCCGCATCCATATCGATTCGGGCGGCAATCACACCCGACGCCAGCCTTCGCGGTCGATGGAAGAGAAGCTCAGGAATTACGGCGAGCGCCGCTATCACTCGGTGGCGCGCATCCTTGCCTTGTTCGAGATCGTCAGGAAGACCGAGCGGCTGAGTGCCCCGGTGCTGGTCGAAAGCAAGGGCGCGGTGTGGCAGGCCTACGTGGACCGCAGCGGCGGCGTCGACAATGCCTGCCACACCTGTCCATGCCATCTGCAGCTCGATGGCAAGCTGCCGACGATGATCACCGGCAACAGGGGCCTGCGTCGGCATCTGGTGCTGGAGTTTGCCGACTGCGTCTCGTTGCCCCGCAGCGTGAACAACATCGACAGCATCGTCGACGAGATCGCGGGCCGGCAGGCCTTTGTCCGGGCGGCCAGCCTGGTGCTGAACCAGCCGGACACCGGCTGGGCGGAGGGGCTGGATCTGTTCCGCGAGGACATGCGCGAGTTGCTCGGCGACATGGTGGAGACGATCACGCGGCCGCCCGGGCCCGAGTACCGGGCCTCGAGCGAACTGAACCAGGAGCGGCTGGACGTGCTGCTGGCGTATTACGAAGGCATTTTCCTGACCAGCACCGCGTCCATCCGGATGGGCCATTTCATCGCCCAGGTCGAGGCGGAGATGCGCGTGCCCTGAGCGCCTGCGCTTTCCATTCGACTTTTTCGCATGCCCTGGTGCCTGTCGCTGCCTGACGGCAGGCCGGCAGGGTTGCCTGCGCCCGCGGTGCCGGCCCCCCGTTCATTCCGAAGCATGATGCTGCCGCCATCGGCGGTCTTCTGCATCCTCCTCCTGTCGCCCGGTTTTCGCGATGCCGCGCCTGGGGCGCCGACGCTGCCGTGCGCGCGTCTCACGACCGGTTCAGTCGCATGGCGTGACGGTCGAAAGTACAAGTCCCGCAGGATTGCGGCATCGTAGGCCTCTGGCCTGCCTTCACGAAGGCAGTTTTCCCGCCGTGATCAGCGGCGCAGGAAAGCCGCTGCCGAAGCTGGCAGTGCCTTCGGCGAGTGGCGGATGCAGATTTTCCGGTGGTGCCCAGCGGCATGCCGGGGAAACGGCCGGCGTCGGGATTCCGGGTCGGTCGAATGACAGTGACTCATGAACCGCCCAAACCGAGGAGAACGCAATGCACAACGAATTCAAACTGACCGGCCCGCAGACCGAGCTGACCAGCTACCCCCAGTGGGCCCAGGACATGGTGGCCGATTGCGAAAGCACCAAGCGCAGCGTGATCGAGCACCCGCTGTGGGAATCCATGATCAATGGCAGCCTGGGCAAGGCCGGGACCACCAACTTCATGGTCGGCATCTGGCCGGTCATCGAACGGTTCCCGGCGTACATGGCGCAAAGCCTGCTGAAGACCCGGTTCGGCCGCAGCGCCGGCGACAACCTGGCGCGACGCTGGCTGGTACGCAACATCCGCGTCGAGCAGAACCACGCCGAATACTGGCTCAACTGGGCCGAGGGCGCGGGTATTGCCCGCGAGGAAGTGCTGCACGGAGTGGCCCCGCACGGCACCGAGACGCTGGCCAACTGGTGCGAGGACGTCAGCCGCAGGGATACACTGGCCGCAGGCATCGCCGCCACCAACTATGCGGTGGAAGGAGCCACCGGCGAATGGTCGCAACTGCTCTTCGACAGCCGTCGTTATGTCGAACGCTTCCCGGAGAAGAGCCGGGCCGGATCGCTGCGCTGGTTGCAGTTGCATGCGGCCTATGACGACACCCATCCGTGGGAGGCGCTGGAGATAGTCTGTACACTGCTGGGAACGGAACCTTCCGCCGATGAAGTGAGCCACGTCGGCGAATGCATCAAGCGCAGCTACACCAGCATGCGGATTCTTGCTGATCGCTGCGTCAAACCGCATCGTGTTCTGGATGTACTGAACGAAGCCGCAGCCTGAGGGAACCAGGTTCCGGGCAGTGTCTTGCCAGAACGTGATGCGTCGATCACGAACCTAGGGACGCCATGCGAAGTTCGCGACTCAGCTTGCAACGACCGTTGTCACGACGCTTGATGCCGTTGGTGTACGGGCTTGTGGGCATGCTGGTGCTGATCCTGGCACTGACCTGGGGCGCACTGCAGCTGCAGGTGGCTCTCGCCGGTTTTCTCAACGGCGAGAGCATCTGGTCGAAGGCGCAGAAGCAGAGCGTGATCGCGCTGGAGAGTTACGCGATCTCCGGCGATCCGGCCGACCTGGCCAACTACCGCGAGAATTACGCGGTGCTGATGGCCGATCGCTCGGCCCGCGACCAGATCCTGTCCGGCAGCTATGACTACGAGGAAGTGGCCGGCGCCCTGCATCGCAGCAATACCGTCACCATCGCGATCCCCGGCGTCATCTTCATGCTGCACCATTTTTCCGGTGCGCCCTACATGCGCGACGCGCTGGATGCCTGGCGTTCCACCGATACCTCGATTCACGACCTGAACACGATCGCCGACGCACTGGCCGCCGGCTACGCGAGCGGCACGCCGGGACAGGCGGAGATCGCCCGCCAGCGCGCGCGCATCCACGCGATCAACAGTTACATCGAGCCGCGCAGCACGCTGTTCTCGCGCAAGATCGCCGATGGGGCGGTCTGGATGGGCCAGGTGCTGTTCTGGGGCGTATTCGGCGCCGGACTCATCGCCGCGCTGCTCTGGCTGGACATGGCGCGGCGGATTCTCGCCAGCGTGCGCGGCAGCGAAGAGCGCTATCGGCTGCTGTTCGACAGCGCCGCCGATGCGATCGTGATGATCGACGAGTCCAGCGGACGCATCCTGGACGTCAACCGCACCACCTCCAGCTGGACCGGTCGCAGCGCCGGCGAACTGGTCGGTGACCGTTTCGTCCACCTGTTCGTGCAGTCGATGGCCGGGCAGCAGGCCGGGCGGGCAGCCAGCAACCTGCTGCTGGGCGAGCAGGGCAGCACGCGTCCGGTGGAGTTGCAGACCAGCCTGGCCAACTGGGGCAGCCAGCCGGTGCGCCAGGCGATCATTCGCGACATCTCCGAGCGCCTGAAGATGGAGCAGGAGCGACGCATCGCGGCGGAAGCTTTGGCGGGCATCGCCGAGGGCGTGATCATCGCCGATGCGGAACGACGGGTGCTTTCCACCAACGAAGCCCATGTGGGGCTGACCGGATTTTCCAGCCAGGCGCTGATCGGCCGCCGCCTGGACGAGCATCGCCGCCTGCTCGATGGCAAACCGTTGCCGCAGTCGATCTGGGAGGGCGTGGCGGCCGGACAGAACTGGAGCGGGGAGGTGCTCAGCAACCGCAACGACGGCAGCAGTTACCCCGAACACCTCAGCATCAGCGCCATCCGTGACGGGGAAGGGCAGCCGCAATATTACGTGGCAGTGTGCACCGACATCCACGAGGCCAAGGCCAGCCAGCAGCGGCTGGAACACATGGCGCGGCATGACCCGCTGACTGGCCTGGTCAACCGGGCCGAATTCGAGCGCCATTGCAGCGAGGCGATCGCGGTGGCCGAACGCGAGCGGCTGGCGGTGGTGGTGCTGTTCATCGACCTGGATGCATTCAAGATCGTCAACGACAGCTACAGCCACGCGATCGGTGACCGGCTGCTGGTCAAGGTGGCCGAGCGGATTCGCCGGCAGCTTTCCGATGGCGACGTGGCTGGCCGCATCGGTGGCGACGAGTTCACCGTGCTGATCCCGCGGCTGATCCTGCGCGAAGACGCCCGCGCCATCGTCAACCGCCTGCTGGTCAGCCTGTCCGAACCCCTGCTGATCGACGATTACGAGATCGTGCTCAGCGCAAGCATCGGCGTGGCCGGCTATCCGCTGGACGGCGCCAACGCGGCGGCGCTGATCACCAACGCCGATGCAGCGATGTATGCGGCCAAGGCGGAAGAGCGCAACGCCTGCCGCTTCTATACCCCGATGATGCACGCCGACACGCGTCGGCGCCTGCAACTGGCCACCGAGTTGCGCCAGGCGCTGGCCCGCAATGAATTCCACCTGGTGTTCCAGCCCAGCGTGGAACTGCGCAGTGGGCGCATCGTGGCGGTGGAGGCCCTGCTGCGCTGGCAGCATCCGGAGCGCGGCGAAATATTGCCGGGTGAGTTCATTCCGGTCGCCGAAGGGCTGGGCCTGATCCGGCGCATCGACGAGTGGGTGATGCAGACCACTTGCGCCCAGATCCAGGCATGGGACCTGGCCGGGGTGCCGCCGATTCGGGTGGCGGTGAACATCTCGGCCCGCTGGTTCGGCCACCCCGCCTTTGTCGACGGGGTCAACCGCGCGCTGCAGTCGAGGCAGCTGTCGGCAAGCCGCCTGCTGCTGGAGATCACCGAGAGCGCGATGCTGCGCCTGGGCGACGACATCGAACGCACCATGCAGACCCTGCATGCGCTGGGGATCGAGGTGGCGATCGACGATTTCGGCACCGGTTATTCGTCGATGGCTTACCTGAAGCTGCCGGCGGTGGCCTATCTGAAGATCGACCGCTCCTTCGTCACCGGTCTGCCCGGCGACGCCAACGATGCGGCGATCACCGAAGCGATGCTGGTGATGTCCAAGAGCCTTGGCCTGATAACCATCGCCGAGGGCATCGAGACCGAGGCACAGCACGACTTCCTGTTGCGCAGTGGTTGCGTCGAGGGGCAGGGTTACCTGTATTCCCGTCCGCTGCAACCGGATGAGGTGCGCCATCTGTTGTGCCCGAACCAGCCGCTCGTGCCCGCACGGCTGAAGCTGGTGCCGCCCAAGCGCAGCTGATCCTTCGCGCCTGCGCGCGATTCCGCGCGCAGGCAGCGCTCAGAACCGGTTGATCTGTATCAGTGCGCCCGTGCACCGTGTGCGCGACAGTGCATGAAAACCATCGGGAGGTGGACAGACATGGTCAGCCACGATTGCATGCCACTTCGCCACCGGCCGGCTCCGCGCCAGGCTGGCGCTCCCCTGATTGCGGCGCGGTTTGGTCGTGATCTCGATGCCGAAGTGCAAGCCCGCGAACGACGCATCGACGAGGAACTGGCGCAAAGCTTTCCCGCCAGCGACCCGCCGGGCTGGGTGCAGGGTGCCGCGCCCCCGCCGCATTGATACCCGTCGACGACGAGGCCGAGCCACCCCATTCCGGATCATCGAGGAGGATGAAATGGACGTATCGATGTATCCGCCTGCCACGGCGGAAACCGCGCGCAAGCGGCGCGAGCTGGCGCCTGCGCCGCTGCAGGCCTTCAAGGCTTTCAGCGCGGCAGTCTTCGCCGATGGCGCCTTGCCGAATGTCACCAAGCAGCTGATCGCGGTGGCGGTGGCGCATGTCACCCAGTGTCCCTACTGCATCAAGGGACACACCGCCGAGGCGTTGAAGCAGGGCGCCAGCGAGGCGCAGATCATGGAGGCGATCTGGGTGGCTGCCGAGATGCGTGCCGGCGGGGCGTACGCGCACTCCACGCTGGCGCTGGACGTGATGTCGCACCAGCATGGAGCCGCCTGACATGGCCACGCGTTACGCTGGAGTATCTGACAACATTCTCGACGCGGTGGGCGACACGCCGCTGCTGGAGATCGAGGGCGTCTACGCCAAGCTCGAATTCCTCAATCCTTCCGGTTCGATCAAGGCGCGCATCGCGAAATACATGATCGAGCGCGCCGAGCAGGAGGGCCTGCTCAAGCCCGGCGACACCATCGTCGAGGCGACCAGCGGCAACACCGGCAATGCGCTGTCGATGGTGGCGGCGGTGAAGGGCTATCGCATGCTGGTGGTGATGCCCGAGGGGCTGTCCAGCGAACGGGTGGCGATTTCGCGGGCATTCGGGGCCGAGGTGCTGTTCTGCGGCAACTTCCACGTCAACGAGGCGCTGAAGCGGGCGCGCGAACTGGGCCAACAGCCGGGCTACTTCGCCCCGGCCCAGTTCGAGTCGGAATGGAATGTCGAGGAAAACCGGGTGGTGCTGGGGCCGGAGATCCTGGCCCAATTGCCGAGTGGCCGGTTGCCCGATGCGCTGGTGCTGGGCGTCGGCACCGGCGGGACCCTGATCGGCGTGGGCCAGGCGTTCCGCGCGGTCAATCCGGACGTGCGGCTGTTCGCGATGGAGCCGTCCGAGTCGTGCACGATCCTGTGCGGCGAGATCGCCACGCATACCATCGAGGGCATTTCCGACGGCTTCGTGCCAGGCATCTTCCAGCGCCACGCGAGCCTGGTGAACGAGGTGCTCAGCGTGTCCAGCGCCGACGCGGTGGCCGAGATGAAGCGGCTGGCACGAACCCACGGCCTGTTCTGCGGGCCGAGTTCGGGAGCGCACCTGCTGGCCGCCAAGCGGATCCGGCAGAACTTCCCCGAACTGAAGACCGTGGTGACGGCATTCTGCGACGAGGGCGAGAAGTACCTGCACGAATACTTCATGCAGCCCGCAGCGGCCGAAGTCGACGCGACGCACTTTCGCTGAGCGGTGCCTGCGGCACTCCCGCAGGCACCGCCCGCCGGCATTTCGAGCAGGACCTACAGCGCTGCGCAGTGGCGGTTCAGCCACTCCAGGTCTGCTTCGTCCAGCAGCGGACTGAGTGCGGCGCGCACGCTGGCGTGATAGTCGTCCAGCCAGGCGCGTTCTTCCGGATTGAGCAGGCCCGGCTCCAGTGCGCGGCGGTCGAACGGGCACATGGTCAGCGTCTCGAAGGCGAGGAACTCGCCGAACTCGGTCTGCTCGGCCTCGACCACCACCGCCAGGTTCTCGTGGCGGATGCCGTGCCGGCCTGGCTTGTACAGGCCCGGCTCGATCGAGCTGATCATGCCAGGCTCCAGCGCCACCAACGCCCCGCCGGGTACCGGCGCGCGGATGCCGTGCGGGCCTTCGTGCACGTTGAGGAAGTAGCCCACGCCGTGACCGGTGCCGTGGCCGTAATCCATCCCGGCCGCCCACAGCGGCGCCCGCGCCAGGGCATCCAGCTGCGGGCCGCTGGCGCCTTTCGGGAAGCGCGCCCGCGACAGGTTGATCATGCCCTTCATCACCAGGGTCGCATCGCGGCGCTGCTCGGCGGTGGTCTCGCCCAAGGCCAGCACGCGGGTGATGTCGGTGGTGCCGCCGAGATACTGGCCGCCCGAATCGATCAGCAGCAGGCCCTTCGCCTGCAGCGTGCTGTGCGCTTCGGGCGTGGCGCGGTAATGCGGCAGCGCGCCGTTGGCCTGGTAGCCGGCGATGGTGGCGAAGCTCTCGCCCACCCAGCCCGGCTGGGCCGAGCGCTCCTCGCGCAGCACCGTGTCCACGTCCAGTTCGGTGACCGTCATGCCCGCGGCCAGGCGCTGCTCCAGTCGACGGAACCCGCGCACCAGGGCGGCGCCGTCGCGGCGCATCACGTCGCGGACATGTTCGAGTTCGGCGGCGCTCTTCACGGCCTTGAAGGCGGTGCTGGGGTTGGCCGCCTCGATCCGCGTCACCGCTGGCGCGATCGCCGCCGCGATGGTATCGACCACCCGACTGCTGTCCAGCAGCAGGCGCTCGTTCGCCCCCAGCTCGTTCAGCACGGAGGTGACCGAGGCGTAGTCGGCGATGGCGATGCCGTCGGCGGCCAGTCGCGCGACCAGGGCATCGGTGAGCTTGGCGCGTCCGACGAACAGCGTGGCTCGCTGATCGGCCTGGACCAGCAGGTGGGCCAGGAACACCGGGTTGCACTCGACATCGCTGCCACGCAGGTTGGTCAGCCAGGCGATGTCGTCGAGGCTGGACAGCAGGTGATGGGTGGCGCCGAGCTTGTGCATCGACTTGCGCAGGCGGCTGAGCTTGTCCGCGCGCGCAATGCACGCGTAAACGGGGTCGTGTTCGACCACCGCCGCCTGCGGCAGCGCGGGTCGATCCGGCCAGATCGCACCGGGCAGGTCCAGGTCGGTGCGCAGGCTGGCGCCGGTGCCGGCCAGATGCCGTTCGATCTGCTGGCGCGTGGTGACCGACACGCTGTCACCGGCCACGGCCAGCACGTCACCCTGGTGCAGGTGCTGCTGCAACCACGCCAGGTGTTCGGGGGTATGCGGCACGCGCAGTTTCATCAGGCGGATGCCGCTGCCTGCCAACTGCTGCTCGGCCTGGGAGAAATAGCGCGAGTCGGTCCACAGTCCGGCCTCGTCGCGGCTCACGATCAGGGTGCCGGCCGAGCCGGTGAAGCCGGACAGCCATTCCCGGGCGGACCAGTGCGCGGGCAGGTATTCGGACAGGTGGGGATCGGCGCTGGGAACCAGCACGGCGGCAACGCCATGCTGCTGCATGGCCGCGCGCAAGGCGGCAAGACGGGCGGGGACGGGGCTGTTCATCCGGTCATGCTAGCAGGCCGCCCACGGCTGTTTCACGCTCCCAGGGGGCGCGTAAATGAACTGATCGCGAGGAAAATTCATCTGCCATCTCGCAGTGAAACGCTTCTGCAGCTAAAATGCCTAATTTCCGCACGGCTGCTTTCCATGACCCCCCTGATTTTCGTCACCGGCGGTGTGGTGTCCTCGCTTGGCAAGGGCATTGCTGCGGCGTCGCTCGCTTCCATCCTCGAAGCCCGCGGCCTCTCGGTCACCATGATGAAGCTCGATCCCTACATCAATGTGGATCCGGGCACGATGAGTCCGTTCCAGCACGGTGAGGTATATGTCACCGACGACGGCGCCGAGACCGACCTCGACCTTGGCCACTACGAGCGTTTCCTGCGCACGCGCCTCACCGGCAAGAACTCGATCACCACCGGCAAGATCTACGAAAGCGTGATCCGCAAGGAACGTCGCGGCGACTACCTGGGCGCGACGGTGCAGGTGATCCCGCACATCACCGACGAGATCAAGCACTGCATCCACGAGGCCACCCGCGGCTTCGACGTGGCGCTGGTGGAGATCGGCGGCACCGTGGGCGACATCGAATCGCTGCCGTTCCTGGAGGCGATCCGCCAGCTGCGCATCGAGCACGGCCCGGAGAAGGTGGTGTTCATGCACCTGACCCTGGTGCCGTTCATCAAGGCTGCCGGCGAGATCAAGACCAAGCCCACCCAGCACTCGGTGAAGGAACTGCGCTCGATCGGCATCCAGCCGGACATCCTGCTGTGTCGCTGCGAGCAGCCGCTGCCCGAAGGCGAGCGCCGCAAGATCGCGCTGTTCACCAACGTGCCGGAGCAGGCGGTGATCAGCGCCGCCGACGTGGACATCATCTACAAGCAGCCGCTGTACCTGCATGAGCAGGGGCTGGACGACATCGTGGTCAAGCGCCTGAACCTTGACGCCAAGCCGGCCGACCTGTCCGAATGGCAGCGCACGGTGGACGCGGTGGAGCATCCGAAGGACGAGATCACCGTCGCCATCGTGGGCAAGTACGTCGAGCACAAGGACGCCTACAAGTCGCTGGGCGAGGCGCTGCGTCATGGCGGCATCAAGCAGCAGACGCGGGTGAACCTGGACTGGATCGACTCCGAGCAGATCGAGGCCGATGGCGCCGCCAGCGTGCTGGGCAAGGTCGATGCGATCCTGGTGCCCGGCGGTTTCGGCAAGCGCGGTTTCGAGGGCAAGGTGCTGGCCGCGAAGTACGCCCGCGAGCACGGCGTGCCGTATTTCGGCATCTGCTACGGCATGCATGCGGCGGTGGTGGACTTCGCCCGGCATGTCGCCGGCCTGGCTGACGCCGACTCCAGCGAGAACGATCGCAATACCGCCAATCCGGTGATTGCACTGATCACCGAATGGACCACCGCCACCGGCGAGGTGGAGCAGCGCAGCGACCGTTCCGACCTCGGCGGCACCATGCGCCTGGGCGCGCAGGAATGCCGCCTGAAGGCGGGCACGCTGGCGCGCGAGATGTACGGCCAGGACGTGGTGCGCGAGCGGCATCGCCATCGCTACGAATTCAACAATCGCTATCGCCAGTCGTTCGAGGACCTGGGCCTGGTGATCTCGGGCAAGTCGATGGATGACCTGCTGGTGGAGATCGTCGAGCTGCCGCAACAGCAGCATCCGTGGTTCCTCGGCTGCCAGGCGCATCCGGAGTTCACCTCGACCCCGCGCGATGGCCATCCGCTGTTCAGCGGCTTCGTGCACGCCGCGCGCGAGTTCAAGGCCGTCCATGCAGGCGACAAACTGGCGCAGGAGTCCGTGGCATGAAGCTTTGTGGCGTTGAGGTAGGCCTGGACCAGCGACTGTTCCTGATCGCCGGCCCCTGCGTGGTCGAGTCCGAACAGTTGCAGCTGGACACCGCCGGCACGCTGAAGGAGATCACCGGCCGGCTGGGCGTCCACTTCATCTTCAAGTCCAGCTTCGACAAGGCGAACCGGTCGTCGGGCGACAGCTTCCGTGGCCCCGGCCTGGAAGAAGGCCTGCGCATCCTGGCCGAGGTGAAGCGCCAGATCGGCGTGCCGCTGCTCACCGACGTGCACGAATACACGCCGATGGACGAGGTGGCTTCGGTGGTCGACGTGCTGCAGACGCCGGCCTTCCTGTGCCGGCAGACCGACTTCATCCAGAAGGTGGCGCGCGCCGGCAAGCCGGTGAACATCAAGAAGGGTCAGTTCCTGGCGCCGTGGGACATGAAGCACGTGGTGGCCAAGGCCAAGGCCGTGGGCAACGACGACATCATGGTGTGCGAGCGCGGCGCCAGCTTCGGCTACAACAACCTGGTGTCGGACATGCGCTCGCTCAGCGTGATGCGCGAGACCGGCTGCCCGGTGGTGTTCGACGCGACGCATTCCGTGCAGCTGCCGGGCGGGCAGGGCGCCAGTTCGGGCGGCCAGCGCGAATTCGTGCCGGTGCTGGCGCGTGCGGCGGTGGCCGTGGGCGTGGCCGGCCTGTTCGCCGAGACCCATCCCGATCCCAGCAAGGCGCTGTCCGATGGGCCGAATGCCTGGCCGCTGGGCAAGATGGAAGCGCTGCTGGAAACGCTGCTGGAGCTGGATGCCGTGACCAAGCGGCACCGCTTCCTGGAGCAGGATGTTTCCTGAAACACCGGGCGCAGCGATGCGCCCGTTCCAACTCTTTCACCATCAGCTTACGGAAACCGCATGAGCACCCAGATCACCCGCATCCACGCCCGTGAAATCCTCGACTCGCGCGGCAATCCCACGCTGGAAGCCGAAGTCACCCTGGCCGATGGCAGCTTCGGCCGTGCGGCCGTGCCCAGCGGCGCCTCCACCGGTTCGCGCGAGGCGGTCGAGCTGCGCGACGGCGACAAGTCGCGCTACGGCGGCAAGGGCGTGAAGAACGCGGTGGCCAACGTCAACGGCACGATTGCCGACACGCTGAAAGGCTTCGATGCGGCCGACCAGAAAGGTCTGGACGGCAAGCTGATCGCGCTGGACGGCACGCCGAACAAGGGCAAGCTGGGCGCGAATGCGCTGCTCGGCGTTTCGATGGCGGCGGCGCACGCGGTGGCCGCCTCGCGCGGCGAGCCGCTGTGGAAGTACCTGTCCAGCTTCAATCAGGCTGGCGGCAAGCCCGGCGCGCTGCCGGTGCCGATGATGAACATCATCAACGGCGGCGAGCATGCGGACAACAACATCGACGTGCAGGAATTCATGGTGCTGCCGGTGGGCATGCCCAGCTTCGCCGAGGCGCTGCGCGCGGGCGCGGAAATCTTCCACGCGCTGAAGAGCGTGCTGAAGGGCAAGGGTCTCAACACGGCGGTGGGCGATGAGGGCGGCTTCGCGCCGAACCTGCGTTCGAACATCGAGGCGCTCGACACCATCCTCGAGGCGATCCACAAGACCGGCTACAAGGTCGGCAGCGAGATCCTGCTCGGCCTGGATGCGGCCAGCTCGGAGTTCTACAAGGACGGCAAGTACGACCTGGCGGGCGAAGGCAAGCAGTACAGCTCGGCCCAGTTCGTCGACCTGCTGGCTGGCTGGGCGAAGCAGTACCCGATCGTCACCATCGAGGACGGCATGGCCGAAGGCGACTGGGACGGCTGGAAGCTGCTCACCGACACCATCGGCGATCGCGTGCAGGTGGTCGGCGACGACCTGTTCGTGACCAATCCGACGATCTTCCGCGAAGGCATCGAGAAGAAGATCGCCAACTCGATCCTGATCAAGGTGAACCAGATCGGCACGCTGTCCGAAACGCTGGAAGCGATCGCGATGGCTGACGCGGCGAAGTATTCGGCGGTGATCTCGCACCGCTCCGGCGAGACCGAGGACACCACCATCGCCGACATCGCGGTGGCCACCACGGCCACCCAGATCAAGACCGGCTCGCTGTGCCGCAGCGATCGCGTGGCCAAGTACAACCAGTTGCTGCGCATCGAGGAAGCGTTGGGTTCGGCGGCACGCTACGCCGGGCGCGACGCCTTCCCCAACCTCAGCCGCCTGCCGGGCTGAGCGGGCAACCCGCTCCCATGCTGCGCTGGATCGCCGTCATCCTGATCCTGCTGCTGATCGGTCTGCAGCTGAAGCTGTGGACCGGCAACGGCAGCATGCGCGAGGTGGACACCTTGCGCGTGGCGGTGAAGAAGCAGACGGACGACAACGCGAAGCTGTTGCAGCGCAATCAGGCGGTCGGTGCCGACGTGCAGGATCTCAAGCACGGCGACCAGGCGGTCGAAGCGCGGGCGCGCACCGAACTGGGCCTGATCAAGCCGGGCGAAGTGTTCTACCAGGTGGTCGAGCCGCCTGCCGGCGCGGGCAGCAGCACGCCACCGCCGGTCGCCCAACCCGCCGGATCGCCATGAGCGCGGCTCGGCTGTGGTGCGTGGTGCCGGCCGCGGGGCGCGGTACCCGGGTCGGCGGTGACTGCCCCAAGCAGTACCTGCCGCTGGCCGGACGTCCGTTGATCGAGCACACCCTGGAGCGGCTCGCCGCGCATCCGCGGATCGCCGGCCTGCTGGTGACGCTGGCCGCCACGGATGCGCACTGGTCGGGCATGGAAACGCTGCACGGCAAGCCGGTGCTGGCCGCGGTCGGCGGAGCGGAGCGCAGCGATTCGGTGCTGGCCGGGCTGCACGCCTTGCCCGCATCGGTGGCCGCCGATGATTTCGTCTTGGTGCACGACGCCGCGCGGCCGTGTGTACGCACGGCGGATATCGACAGGCTGATCGAACTGGCCAGTGCCAGGGACGGCGGCCTGCTGGGCGCGCCGCTGCGCGACACGCTGAAGCGGGCCAATGCCGACGGGTGCAGCGAACTCACCGAAGCACGCGACCTGCGCTGGCGCGCCTTCACGCCACAGATGTTCCGTCGTGCTCAACTGTCGGCGGCGCTGCGTGACGCGGCGCGGCGCGGCGTGAATGTCAGCGACGAGGCGATGGCGATGGAACAGGCCGGCTTCGCACCGCTGCTGGTCGAGGGCGCCGAGGACAACATCAAGGTGACTACGGCAGCGGATTTCGCGCTGGCCGAATTCCTGCTTTCAAGGACTGCATGATGCGCATCGGTACAGGTTTCGATGTCCACGCCTTTGGCGAAGGCGACCATGTCGTCCTCGGCGGCGTGCGCATCGCGCATCGACGGGGCGTGGTGGCGCATTCCGATGGCGACGTGGTGATCCACGCGCTGTGCGACGCGATCTTCGGCGCGCTGGCCCTGGGCGACATCGGCCGGCATTTTCCGCCCACCGACGAACGCTGGCGCGACGCCGACAGCCGCCAGTTCCTGCGGCATGCGGCGATGCTGATGGCCCAGCACGGCTACCGGCTGGGCAACGCCGACATCACGGTGATCGGCGAGGCACCCAAGGTCACCCCGCACGCGCAGGCGATGCGCGAGAACCTGGCGGTCGACCTGGACTGCGGGGTCGGCTGCATCAGCGTGAAGGCAACCACCACCGAGAAACTCGGCTTTTGCGGCCGTGGCGAAGGGATCGCGGCCCAGGCCTGCGTCCTGCTGGAGCGCGCGTGAGCGAGATCGAGACCCGCAGTGCGGTCGGTCGCCTGCATGACCAGCTTGAAGCCATTCAGGGCGTGCTTCACCGGCAGGACGACGATGTTCCGCTGACCGAAGAGCTGCAGGCCGAGTTGCGCCTGCAACTGGATGCGCTGCATCCGGCCGATATCGCTTTCATCCTCGAATCGCTGCCGCTGGACGACCGTCTCGCGGTCTGGCAACTGGTCAAGGCCGATCGCGACGGCGAGATCCTGCTGGAAGTGTCCGACGCGGTGCGCGAGTCGCTGATCGCGGACATGGACCGGCACGAGATCCTCGCCGCGGCCGAAACGCTGGACGCCGACGAACTGGCCGACCTGGTCGAGGACCTGCCCACGGCGATGCTGCCGGAGCTGATGGCCGGCCTCGATGCGCAGCAGCGCGAGCAGGTGCAGTCGGCGCTGTCGTGGGAGGACGACCAGCTCGGCGCGCTGATGGACTTCGAGATGGTCACCATCCGCGAGGACGTCAGCCTGGAAGTGGTGCTGCGCTACCTGCGCCGCTGGGACGAACTGCCGGCGCAGACCGACAAGCTGTTCGTGATCAACCAGGACAACCTGCTGACCGGCGTGCTGCCGCTGCACTGGTTGCTGGTGAATCCGCCGGAGAAGATGGTCAGCGAGGTGATGGCGCCGGACGTCAACACCTTCCACCCGGCCGATGACGCCTACGACGTGGCCCAGGCGTTCGAACGCTACGACCTGGTGACCGCGCCGGTGGTCGACGACCGCGGCCACCTGATCGGCCGCATCACCATCGACGCGATGGTCGACGTGATCCGCGAGGAGAGCGAAAGCGAGGCACTCAGCCGCGGCGGCCTGCGCGAGGAAGAAGACATCTTCGCCTCGGTGTGGGCCTCGCTGAAGAACCGCTGGTCGTGGCTGGCGATCAACCTGGTCACCGCCTTCATCGCCTCGCGCGTGATCGGCCTGTTCGAGGGCTCGATCGAGCGGCTGGTGGCGCTGGCCGCGCTGATGCCGATCGTGGCCGGCATCGGCGGCAATTCCGGCAACCAGACCATCACCATGATCGTGCGCGCGCTGGCGCTGAACCAAATCACCGCCGAGAGCGCCAAGCGCCTGTGGCGCAAGGAACTGACCGTGTCGCTGGTCAACGGCCTGATCTGGGGCGGGGTGATCGGCCTGGTGGCGTGGTTGCTGTACGACAGCCTCTCGCTGGGCCTGGTGATGACGGCGGCGATGACGCTGAACCTGCTGCTGGCGGCGTTTGCCGGTGTCGGCATTCCCGTGCTGATGACGAAATTCGGGCGCGATCCGGCGCTGGGTTCCAGCGTGCTGATCACCGCGATGACCGACAGCGGCGGCTTTTTCATCTTCCTCGGACTGGCCACGATCTTTCTGGTCTAGTGCGGGCCTGGCGCGCCCGCAGGTGCACGCCATTGCGAATCATCGTTGCCGGGAACCCCCATGTCTGAACTTCCCCAAGCCTTCGGCCACCCTCCGCTGACTGCCCGAATGCGCGTCAGCGCCGAGGATTTCCAGGTCGAGGAAGTGCTGGGCCATGACGCCGACGGCGCCGGCGAACACGCCCTGTTGTGGGTGGAAAAGCGCGGCGCGAATACCGACTGGGTTGCCCGCGAACTGGCGAAGTTCGCGGGCGTGCCTCCGCTGGCGGTGGGTTTTGCCGGGCTGAAGGATCGCCACGCGGTGACCCGCCAGACCTTTTCGGTGCAACTGGCCGGCAAGCCCGATCCGGACTGGTCGGCCTTTCCCCATGCCGAGGTGAAGGTGCTGGCCGCCACCCGCCATTCGCGCAAGCTCAAGCGCGGTGCGCTGCGCGGCAACCGCTTCGTGCTGGTGTTGCGCGAGGCCGCGGGCGACCGCGCTGCCGCCGAGGCCGTGCTCGCGCAGATCGCCGCCCGGGGCGTGCCGAACTACTTCGGCGAACAGCGCTTCGGCCGGGAAGGCGGCAACGTCGCCCAGGCCCGCGCGATGTTCGGCGGGCGCCGCGTCGACCGCGACAAGCGCTCGATGCTGCTGTCGGCGGCCCGCTCGCAGATCTTCAACAACGTGCTGGCGGCGCGGGTCGAGCGCAACGCCTGGGATACGCCGCTGCAGGGCGAGATCTGGTCGCTGGCCGGCTCGCGTTCCTGGTTCGGGCCCGAGCCGTTCACGCCCGAGCTGGCCGGGCGCCTGGCCCGCGCCGACATTCATCCCTCCGGCCCGTTGTGGGGGCAGGGCGAGCCGCCCTCCGAAGAGGAAGTGGGTGAGCTGGAACGCGGGATCGCCGCGCAGGACAGCGACCTCGTGGCGGGTCTGGTGGCGGCGCGGATGGACCAGGAGCGCCGGCCGTTGCGCCTGCTGCCGAAGGACTTGCGCTGGCATTGGCTGGCCGACGATGCGCTGGAGCTGTCGTTCGAATTGCCCGCGGGCGCCTATGCCACGGTAGTCGTGCGCGAGTTGGCCACGATCGTGTAGCGGGTTGTGCTGCCGGGGTCAGCCCTTGAGCAGCACGACGACCGCACCGGTGCCGCCCAACGCCGGCCGCGCCGAGGCGAACGCGATCACGTCGTCGCGCCGGCGCAGCATGCGATCGGTGAGTCCCTTCAGTACCGGCCCGGCGGACTTCGAGCGCAAGCCCTTGCCATGCACGATGCGCACGCAGCGCAGCCCGTGTTGCTTCGCTTCGGCGAGGAAGGCCACGATGCTGGCTTGTGCGGCGGCGGCGTTCATCTGGTGCAGGTCGAGGTCGTCCTGCACGCTGAACTGGCCGCGTTTGAGCTGGCGCAGCAGCTTCGGCGGATAGCCGTCGCGCAGGTAGGCCAGCTCTTCGCCGACTTCGAGCACGGCCGGGTCGAACGCCATGTCCAGCAACTCGCCCGGCACGGCCGCTTCGTCGGCCTCCAGCATGTGCGGGTACGGCGCCGGCCGCGCCGCAGCCGGCGGTGCAGCCACCGGGTCGAGCACGCGCACCTCGCCGATCGCCTCGCGAAACAGCTGGCTGTCGGCATCGGTGATCGGAGCGGGCGGACGGCGCTTCATCGGGCCATGCTAACCAATGCGGCGCGGCCGGGCGAATGGCGAAAGCACCGGGGAACGGCGTGAAACCGGGGGCGCGCTCCGGTAGACTTCGAGGCTTCAGCAGTGCGCTGCCGCAGGATGGTAATGAGCACCTGCGTGTCGCTTTCCACGGAGCATCATGCGAGTTCTGGTAAGTAACGACGATGGCGTGGATGCCCCGGGCATCCGCGTGCTGGCCGAGCGTCTCGGCGAAGTGGCGGACGTGACCGTGGTCGCGCCCGACCGGGACCGGTCAGGCGCAAGCAATTCGCTGACCCTGGACGCACCCTTGCGGGTGTTGCCGATGGCCAACGGCTACTACCGGGTGGCGGGCACGCCCACCGATTGCGTGCACCTGGCGCTGGCCGGGCTGCTCGATGAAGAGCCGGACATGGTCGTGTCGGGCATCAACAACTCGGCCAACCTCGGTGACGACGTGATCTATTCCGGCACCGTCTCGGCGGCAATGGAAGGACGCTTCCTGGGGCTGCCGGCGATCGCCGTTTCCCTGGTCAGTCACGACCACAAGGGCGTGCACTACGACTCGGCCGCGAAAGCGGTGCTGCTGCTGATGAACCGCCTGCTGGTCGATCCGCTGCCCGCCGACACCATTCTCAACGTCAACGTGCCCGACCTTCCCTGGGCCGACATCCAGGGTTTCGAAGTCACCCGACTCGGGCGTCGCCATCGCGCGGCCCCCTGCATCGCGCAGACCGATCCGCGGGGTCGGCCGATCTGGTGGATCGGCCCGGCCGGCGAGGCCGATGACGCCGGCCCCGGCACCGACTTCAACGCCGTGCGGCGAGGTTTCGTCTCGGTGACGCCGATCCACGTCGATCTGACCCGGTTCCAGGCACTGGAGAAAGTCAGCAGCTGGATGCAGCCCCTCAGCGACGAGATGAGCAACGCGATGGCCGAAGGCCGCAATCCCACGAACGAGGTGGCCTGAGCCATGACGGTCTATCCACTGCCGGCGGCAGATCTGAAGGGCGAGGGCATGACGTCGCAGCGCGCCCGCGACCGGCTGGCCGCGATGCTCAAGGACAGCGGCATTCGCGATGCGCGGGTGATCGAAGTGATCCGCAACCTGCCGCGCCATCACTTCATCGATCAGGCGCTGCATTCGCGCGCCTACGAGAATGATGCGTTGCCGATCGGCCATGGCCAGACCATCTCGCAACCGTGGGTGGTGGCGCGCATGACCGAAGCCCTGCTCGAGCATTTCGACGCCAAGCAGGGCATGCCGCAGAAAGTGCTGGAGATCGGCACCGGCTCGGGTTACCAGGCCGCGGTGCTGGCCGCGCTGGTGCCGCAACTGTTCACGGTGGAGCGGATCGAGGCACTGTTGCGCCAGGCCCGGCGCCGCTTCCGCCAACTGGGCCTGACCAACCTGCGCTCGCGCCACGACGACGGCAAGCTGGGCTGGCCCGACGAGGCACCGTTCGACGCGATCATCCTCACCGCCGCCGGCGACACCATTCCCACTCGCATCCTCGATCAGCTCAGCCCGACCGGCGTGCTGGTGGCGCCGGTGGGCTCACCCAGCCGGCAAACGCTGATCCGCATGCGTGGCGACGGGCAGGGCGACTTCATCCAGGAAGAACTCGGCCCGGTCAGCTTCGTGCCCCTGCTTGGCGGTATCGGCTGATGCGCCTGTTTGCCGGGCTGTACGCGCGTGCACTGAGCTGGGCGCGCGATCGCAGAGCGTTGTACTACCTGTCCGGGCTCAGCTTCGTCGAGGCGTTCATCTTCCCGATCCCGCCGGAAGTGATGCTGGCGCCGATGATGCTGGGCAAGCGGCACAAGGCGTTCTTTTTCGCCAACATCAGCCTGCTGTTTTCGCTGCTGGGCGCCCTGGTCGGCTACGTGCTGGGCCACTGGGCCTTCCACGCGCTGCGGCCCGCGCTGGATGCGCTGCATCTGCTGACGCCGATCGAACAGGGCGTGGCGGTGCTGAGCAAGCAGATGGTCGAGCATCACTGGGGCATGTTCGGCGTGCTGATCCTGGCTGCGCTGCAGCCGGTGGTGCCGATGAAGTTCGTCACCTGGGCCTGCGGCATCATCGGCGTGCCGATCCTGCCGTTCCTGGCCTGCATCGGGCTCGGCCGCGGCAAGCGCGTGTGGCTGCTTGCCCTGTTGATTCGCCTGTTTGGCGAACGCGCCGAGCGCATCCTGCACAAATACGTCGAGTGGATCGGCTGGACGGCCTTGCTGGCGCTGGCGTTGCTGCTGGTGTGGTGGTTCGTCCTGCGCTGAAGTGGTGAATTTTCCAAGCCGGGCGAGCCTGGCGGCCTCCCGCCACGGTGACGTCGCATGAAAATCACTGTCTGCCTCGGTATGCTGATGCCCATGGATCGATATCTTCAATGGCCGGCGTTGCTGGTCGCAGTCTCGCTGCTTGCCGCCTGCGGCACCATGCGCAGCTCGGTCGTGGTGGAGCCGGCGGCCGGAACGACGTATCGCCACGCCGCCGTGGTCACCCCGCCGCCAGCTCCCGCGCGTACGCCGATACCCGGTGGCAGCTACCAGGTGCAGCATGGCGACACGCTTTATTCGATCGCGTTCCGCAAGGGCGTGGATTTCCGTGACCTGGCCCAGTGGAACGGGATTGCCGAGCCGTACACGATCTGGCCGGGGCAGCGCCTGACGCTGGCGCCGCCGGGCAGGCGCGCGGTAACACCGTCGAGCGTTGCCGCGCCCGTGCAGGCGGCAGGTTCGAGCGTCGCCGCCGCGCCGGTGTTCGAGTCCGTGCCGACGCCGGCATCGCCCGCCACGGCGTCGGCCGGCGGGGTATCGGCGTCCGCGCATTCGCCTGCTGCCCCGGCAGTTTCGCCGGTGGCCACGGCGACAAAGCCGGTCAAGCCTGCGGTTGCCGCGGCGGCGCCCAGTGTCGTGCCGGTCGCCGGCGTCGCACCGGTGGCACCGGCCGCCATGCCGCCACCGGCCACGCCGGCGGCGGGGGTTTCGCGCGTGGTCAGCGGGGTGCAGTGGCACTGGCCAGCCGAGGGCAACCTGGTGGGTCGCTTCAACAGCGCCGATGCGATTCCCGGCATCGAGATCGCGGGCAAGTCCGGCGATCCGATCCGGGCGGCCGCCGATGGCGTGGTGGTCTACAGTGGCAACGGCCTGGTCGGCTATGGCGAACTGGTGATCATCAAGCACAGCGACAGCTTCCTGTCGGCGTATGGCCACAACCGCAAGCGGCTGGTCAAGGAAGGACAGCAGGTGAGCAGGGGGCAGCAGATCGCCGAGATGGGCTCGACCGGCACCACCCGCAACGAGCTGGAATTCCAGATCCGCAAGGACGGCAATCCGGTCGATCCGCTGGGCTATCTGCCGCAGCGTTGATGCGGCCGGTCACGCCCGGACCGCGGCCCGGGAGCAGCGGCAATCAGCCTGGCGGCAGGATGAAGGCGGCGACCACCCGGCGGCCTTCGTCGGCCAGCAGGTTGTAGGTGCGCGCCGCGGCGGCGTTGTCCATCACCTCGATGCCGATGTTCTTGCGCAGGAAGCCTGCCATGAACGCGGCCGCCGGGAAGGCCTGGCGCGCGCCGGTACCCAGCACGACCAGCTCGGGGTTCAGTGCCAGCAAGGCTTCGACATGGCTGGCATCGAGCGTTTCGGGAGCCGTGACGGGCCAGTTCTCGATCGCCCTGTCCGGTGCCAGCAGGAAGCTGGAGGTGAGTTCGCGATCAATCAGGGTGATGCCGTGCGCGGCCACCCGGCGCACGTACAGATAGCCTTCGGGGCGTTCCAGCGACAGATCCATCAGCGTGGCAGGGCGATCTTCGGTTCGTCGACATTGCGGCGGAACAGCACCACGACATGGCCGATCTGCTGGATCTGCTCGGCGCCGGTGCCGCCGGTGAGCACGTCGATCTGCGCCTGGCGCTCTTCCTTGTCGCCGCCGGAAAGCTTGATCTTGACCAGTTCGTGGATATCCAGCGCCTGGTTCAGTTCCTTCACCACGGCCTCCGTGGCGCCCTTGTTGCCCAGCAGGACGACCGCGCTCAGGTCATGGGCGAGGCTGCGCAGGTAACGGATCTGCGAGGAGGAGAGGGCCATGCGGTGGGACTCGATTCACGGTTGATGAACGGCAAAGGGTATCATGCGGGTATCCCGTTCCCCAATCGACGATTGCACGACATGGCCCGCAGCAAAAGCAGTGCAGTATGGCTGCGCGAACATTTCAACGACGAATACGTGAAAAAGGCCCAGGCCGAAGGCCTGCGCTCGCGTGCCGTATACAAGCTGGAGGAGCTGCTCGAACGCGACCGGCTGCTCAAGCCGGGCATCAACGTGGTCGACCTCGGTGCGGCGCCGGGCAGCTGGTCCCAACTGGTGCGCAACCGGCTGGGCGACAGCGGCAAGGTATTCGCCCTGGACATCCTGCCGATGCAAAGCATCGCCGGGGTGGACTTCCTGCAGGGCGACTTCCGCGAGGAAAGCGTGTTGAAGGAGCTGGAGTCGCGCCTGGATGGCGTCAAGGTCGATCTTGTACTGTGCGACATGGCCCCCAATATGAGTGGAGTGGCACTGGCCGACCAGATCCGCGCGATGGCTTTGTGCGAACTGGCGCTCGACTTCAGCCGGGAATGGCTGAAGCCGGGCGGATCGTTCCTGATCAAGTTGTTCCAGGGTGTCGGCTTTGACGATTACTTGCGCAGCTTGCGCGCGGACTTCAGCCGCGTGACGATGCGTAAACCTAAGGCCTCCCGCGCGCGTTCGCGTGAGGTATATGCGCTGGCGACGGGCCGCAAGCCCGTCGCGGCGTCACCGGGCGAGAACCGTGCATGAATGAAACAGCGAAAAATGTGTTGCTCTGGGTAATCATCGCGGTGGTGCTGTTCACCGTGTTCCAGAACTTCAACCCGCGTGGCGCCGCTTCCACGGACATGGCCTACAGCGCGTTCGTGCAAAGCGTGGACAACGGCAACGTGGCCAACGCCACGATCGGCGCCGACCAGCCCGCCACGATCAGCGGCAAGCTGAAGGATGGCAGCGCGTTCCGCACCGTCGCCCCGATCCTGGGCTTTTCCACCAGCCAGGTGGTCAAGCAGATGCAGGACAAGGGCGTCGAAGTCCGGCAGGACCCGTCCGAAGGTTTCTCGCTGATCGGCCTGCTGGTGAGCTGGCTGCCGGTGCTGCTGATCGTGGGCGTGTTCATCTGGTTCATGCGCCAGATGCAGTCCGGTGGTGGCGGCCGCGGCGCGATGAGTTTCGGTCGTTCGCGCGCGAAGCTGCAGGGCGAGGACCAGATCAAGGTCAACTTCGGCGACGTGGCCGGTTGTGACGAAGCCAAGGAGGAGGTCGGCGAACTGGTCGAGTTCCTGCGCGATCCGTCCAAGTTCCAGAAGCTCGGCGGCAAGATTCCCCGTGGCGTGCTGATGGTCGGTCCTCCGGGCACCGGCAAGACCCTGCTGGCGAAGGCCATCGCGGGCGAGGCCAAGGTGCCGTTCTTCTCGATTTCCGGTTCGGACTTCGTCGAGATGTTCGTCGGCGTCGGCGCCAGCCGCGTGCGCGACATGTTCGAGCAGGCCAAGAAGCATGCGCCCTGCATCATCTTCATCGACGAAATCGACGCGGTCGGCCGTCATCGCGGCGCCGGCCTCGGTGGCGGGCACGACGAGCGCGAGCAGACCCTGAACGCCTTGCTGGTCGAGATGGATGGCTTCGAGGGCAGTGAAGGCATCATCGTGATCGCAGCGACCAACCGTCCCGACGTGCTCGACCCGGCCCTGTTGCGTCCGGGCCGCTTCGACCGCCAGGTCGTCGTGGGGCTGCCCGACGTGCGCGGGCGCGAGCAGATCCTCAAGGTGCACATGCGCAAGGTGCCGACCGCCAGCGACGTCAACGCCATGACGATCGCCCGCGGTACCCCCGGTTTCTCCGGTGCCGATCTGGCCAACCTGGTCAACGAGGCCGCCCTGTTCGCCGCGCGCGAGAACGCGCGTGAAGTGCGCATGAGCCACCTCGACAAGGCGCGCGACAAGATCCTGATGGGTACCGAGCGTCGCTCGATGGCGATGAGCGAGGACGAGAAGAAACTGACCGCCTATCACGAGGCAGGTCATGCCATCGTCGGCCGCCTGGTGCCCGAGCACGACCCGGTCTACAAGGTCACCATCATTCCGCGTGGGCGCGCGCTTGGCGTCACCATGTACCTGCCCGAAGGCGACAAGTACAGCATCAACCGGGTGGCGATCCAGTCGCAGCTGTGTTCGCTGTATGGCGGTCGCGTGGCCGAGGAGCTGATCTTCGGCGCCGACAAGGTCACCACCGGTGCCTCGAACGACATCGAGCGGGCCACCAAGATGGCGCGCAACATGGCCACCAAGTGGGGCCTGTCGGATGAACTTGGCCCGATCACCTACGGCGAGGACGAGGACGAGGTCTTCCTCGGCCGCTCGGTGACCCAGCACAAGAGCATCTCCAACGAAACCGCGAGCAAGATCGACGGCGTGGTGCGGGGCATCCTCGATCGCGCCTATGCGCGCAGCACGGAACTGCTGACGGCGAACCTGGACAAGCTGCACATGATGGCCGACGCCCTGCTGCAGTACGAAACGATCGACGCACACCAGATCGACGACATCATGGCCGGGCGCGTTCCCGGACCGCCGGCGGACTGGACGAAGAGCGCCTCCACCGGCAGCACGCCACCACCGCCGCCGCCGAAGGGCGACACCGGGTCGGCCGTGGGCAAGGTTGGTGATCCGGCGCCGCAGAGCCGCGACAGGTGGAATGGCTGATCGTCATTTGGACGGCTATTCGAGCAACAGGGAAAGGGCGACCGATGGTCGCCTTTTTCATGGCCGGACCATCTGCGACGAATTTGATGAAGAAATTTTGCGAAAAGGGTTGACGCAAGAGGTCGGAGTCTGAATAATTCCGCTTCTGGCTTCGCCGGCTTGTTCCCCAGACAACCGCCGGTTCGGCTGAAAAGTTTCACAGTGCGCCCGTAGCTCAGTTGGATAGAGTACCTGGCTACGAACTAGGTGGTCGGGAGTTCGAATCTCTCCGGGCGCACCATTTTTATTCCGGGACAGGGTGTCTGCATCCGTCCTGTTTTCAACCAGGAGCCTGCACGGTCCGCGTTGGAAACGGTGGTGAGGAAATACCAAGGTGTGCTTCGATACGATTGACTGGGCGAGGCGTCACCCGTAACATTTCAAGGCTTCGGTGGCGACATGACCGGGGATTCGAAAGCGGGGTATAGCTCAGTCTGGTAGAGCGTTGCGTTTGGGACGCAAAAGTCGGGGGTTCGAATCCCTCTGCCCCGACCAGCGACACGTTCTGCCGACAGGACGGCGCCTGTAGCTCAACCGGATAGAGCATCGGCCTTCTAAGCCGACGGTTGCAGGTTCGAGTCCTGTCTGGCGCACCAGTATCAAACGATGGTGGATGTAGCTCAGCTGGTTAGAGTCCCGGATTGTGATTCCGGTTGTCGTGGGTTCGAATCCCATCATCCACCCCAGTTTCAAATCCGTCCATGCGGATACAATCAGTTCATGGGCCGTTAGCTCAGTTGGTAGAGCAGTTGACTCTTAATCAATTGGTCCACAGTTCGAATCTGTGACGGCCCACCAATAAAACAGCCACCCAGGGAAACCCGGGTGGCTGTTCTCTTTGCGGAATCCGAAACCCGCGACCCTGAGAAGTCACCAGGCTGGCGGTGCAGGGCGAACCCGAAGGTTCGCCCCGACCGCTACGGCCGACGTTGTGGCCTCGCCCTCAGATGGTCTTTGCCAGTCCGTCAGCCACGCCGATGTAACTGCCGGGCGTCAGTTCCAGCAGCCGCTGTTTCGCCTCGGCCGGAAGATCCAGGCCGGCGATGAATTCGCGCATCGAGTCCTTGGTGATGCCGTGGCCACGGGTCAGCGCCTTGAGCTGTTCGTACGGCTGCGGCAGGCCGTAGCGGCGCATCACGGTCTGCACGGCTTCGGCCAGCA
Organism: Rhodanobacter sp. Root179; assembly: GCF_001428465.1. Lineage (NCBI taxonomy): Bacteria > Pseudomonadati > Pseudomonadota > Gammaproteobacteria > Lysobacterales > Rhodanobacteraceae > Rhodanobacter > Rhodanobacter sp. Root179. The sequence continues at coordinate 112,718 of NZ_LMHR01000085.1, forward strand.
CTTCCCAGCTGGCGTCGAGGTCGGCGCCGATGCGCTCGGCGTTGACGTTGAGCTTGCCCAGACCCTTCTTCAATGACTCCAGCGCCACCAGGCCGTGACCGAACGCGGTGCCCAGCGCACGCAGCACGGTGGAGTCGGTGAGGTCGCGCTGCCAGCGGCTGATCGGCAGCTTTTCGGCGAAGTGGCCGAGCAGCGCATTGGCGAGGCCGAAGTTGCCTTCGGCGTTTTCGAAGTCGATCGGGTTGACCTTGTGCGGCATGGTGGAGGAGCCGACTTCGCCGGCCTTCAGCGTCTGCTTGAAGTAACCCAGCGAGATGTAGCCCCAGATGTCCCGGGCCAAGTCGATCAGGATGATGTTGGCGCGGCGCACCGCGTCGCAGTATTCGGCCACGTTGTCATGCGGCTCGATCTGGGTGGTGTAGGCGTTGTAGTCGAGGCCGAGGCTTTCGACGAAGCGCTGCGAGAACGCGCGCCAGTCCACTTCCGGGTAGGTGATGACGTGGGCGTTGTAGTTGCCCACGGCGCCGTTGATCTTGCCGGAGACTTCGACCGCCACCAGCTGCCGGCGCTGGCGCTCCAGCCGCGCCACCACGTTGGCGATTTCCTTGCCCAGCGTGCTGGGCGAGGCTGTCTGGCCGTGGGTGCGCGAGAGCAGCGGCAGGTTCGCGTTGTCGTGGGCCATCTCGCGCAGCTTGCCGATCACGGCGTCGAGCTGCGGCAGCAGCACGCCGCTGCGGGCGTCGCGCAGCATCAGCGCGTAGGACAGGTTGTTGATGTCCTCGCTGGTGCAGGCGAAGTGCACGAATTCCTTCGCCTGCGCCAGGCTGGCGTCGGCGCCGATCTTTTCCTTGATGAAGTACTCGACCGCTTTCACGTCGTGGTTGGTGGTCGCCTCGATCGCCTTGATCCGCTCGCCGTCGGTCTCGCTGAAGTTGTCCGCGATGGCCTTCAGGGTAGCGATCTGGGCGTCGTCGAAGGCCGGCAGCTCGACGATCTTCGGTTCGGCGGCCAGCGCCAGCAGCCATTCGATCTCCACCTGCACGCGGCGGTGCATCAGGCCGAATTCGCTGAAGATCGGGCGCAGCGCTTCGACCTTGCTGGCATAGCGGCCATCCAGCGGCGACAGGGCGGTGAGGGCGTGGTTGGACATCGGGGCGTTCCGGCGAGGGGAAACCGCCATTTTACATTGACGGCGCGTCCGTGCCCGGCGGCTTATAGTGGGCGGACGCATCCGTTCTCCCTTGTATCCCGAACGTGGCGCCGCCCCGATCCATCCATTTCCCAAGGATCTTCCCCATGAGCAATTTCCGCATCGAACACGACAGCATGGGCGAGCTGAAAGTCCCCGCCGACGCGCTGTACGGCGCGCAGACCCAGCGCGCGATCGACAATTTCCCGATTTCCGGCCTGCACCTGCCGCGCCCGTTCATCCGTGCCCTGGGCCTGATCAAGGCGGCCGCGGCCGAGGTCAACGTCGCGATGGGACATTTGAAGAAGAACCAGGCCGCGGCGATCCGCAAGGCGTCGATGGCGGTGGCGGAAGGCCAGCATGACGCGCAGTTTCCGATCGACATCTTCCAGACCGGCTCGGGCACCAGCACCAACATGAACGCGAACGAGGTGATCGCGCACCTGGCGGTGGCGGCGGGCGCGAAGGTGCATCCGAACGACCACGTCAATTACGGGCAGAGCTCGAACGACGTGATCCCCACCGCGATCCACGTCAGCGCCACGCTGACCACCAGCGAGCAGTTGCTGCCCGCGCTGAAGCATCTGAAGAAGGCGATCGACCAGCGCGCCCGCGAGCTGAAGAACACGCCCAAGACCGGCCGTACCCACCTGATGGACGCGATGCCGATCACCTTTGGCCAGGAGCTGTCGGGCTGGGCCGCACAGATCGGCTCGGCGATCGAGCGCATCGAGGATGCCCTGAAGCGCATGCGCCGCTTGCCGCAAGGTGGCACGGCGGTGGGCACCGGCATCAACGCCGATCCGAAGTTCGGTCCGGCGATGGCGCTGCAGCTGAGGAAGCTGACCGGCGTGAAGTTCGAGTCGGCGGAAAATTACTTCGAGGGCATGGCCGCGCAAGACGCAGCGGTGGAACTGTCCGGCGCGCTGAAGACGCTGGCGGTGGCGCTGATGAAGATCGCCAACGACCTGCGCTGGATGAACTCGGGTCCGCTGGCTGGCCTGGGCGAGATCGAGCTGCCGGCGCTGCAACCGGGTTCGTCGATCATGCCGGGCAAGGTCAACCCGGTGATTCCCGAGGCGGTGGCGATGGTCGCCGCCCAGGTGATCGGCAACGACGCCTCGATCACCATTGCCGGCCAGTCCGGCAACTTCCAGCTCAACGTGATGCTGCCGCTGATCGCGCACAACCTGCTGCAGTCGATCGGGATACTGGCCAACGTCAGCGTGCTGCTGGCCGACAAGGCGATCGCCGGGTTCAAGGTCAACAAGGCGCGGGTCGACCAGGCGCTGGCGATGAACCCGATCCTGGTCACTGCGTTGAACCCGGTGATCGGCTACGAGAAGGGCGCCGCCACGGCCAAGCTCGCCTACAAGCAGCATCGGCCGATCATGGACGTGGCGTTGGAAACCACCGGCTTGTCGAAGAGCGAATTGAAGAAGCTGCTTGATCCGCTGACGCTGACCCGCGGCGGCATTCACGGCGAAGGCAAATAACCTGTCTGCAGCCTGGAAAGAAAGTGGCCCGCATGGTGCAAGCCACTTTCGTCGACTTGTCGTTGTCTTCAGTTGATCAGCAAGGGACGCAGCGTGGGCCATGCGTTGTCGAGCATGCGCACCTGGGCGACCGCCGTCGGATGCACGCCGTCATCCAGCAGCAGGGCGGGCTTGTCCGAAATGCCGGCCATCAGGGACGGCAGCAGCGTGACGTGCTGATCCTTGGCAACCCGGGCATAGACCTGCCGCAGGGTGTCTGCGCAGTGATCCTTGTCGAGCTTGGGCGGAATCTCGAAACCCAGTACGGCGACCTTCGCTCCCGAGGCCTGGGCCAGGTCGATCAGCTGGGTCATGTGCTGTTCCAGGGTCTGCCGATTGGCGCCGAGGATGGCGTCGTTGGCGCCCAGCTCGAGGATGATCAGCCGCGGATGGTGAGCGGTGATCAATGCGGGCAGTTCCTTCAGCGCGTCATCCATGGTCTTGCCGCCGCGGCTGGCGTTGACGATCGAAGGCGGGGTCGTCGTGGCGTGGTCGACGCGCTGCTGCAGCAGGTTCACCCAGCCCGCTTCGGCCGGGATGCGGTGCGCCGAGCTCAGGCTGTCACCAACCAGCAGAACGGTCCCGGTCCGTGCCGTGGCATCGCTGGCGGGGGAGGGCGAGGCTTGCGCCAGTGGTGTGGCGAGAGTCAGTGCAAACAGGACGCAGGGCAGGAGGCGCATGGTGATTCCTCGGGGTGCGGGAGGCCGACGCAGTCGGGACGACTTCGTGGAGTGAGCGGTGAGGCGGGGGGATACGGGGCGGTATCCGCGCGGGAAGGGTCTCATCTGGCACGCACGCCGGATGGTCCGTCGTCAGTCTTTGGCGCCGCTCTCGCAGTCCGCCACGTCAGATGAGCTGACGATCGAAGCGTAGGGCTTGAAGGACGCCAGTTGCGTGGCCAGCTGATCCTGCGCGGTCTTGATCGAAGCCTGCGCCTTGCAGATGTCTAGGCTCAGCTGCTGCATTTGCCCGGCTCCAGCCCCGGCTGTCTCACCCGCATTGGCCGGCGCGGAGGACGTGCTGGCCACGACCGCTTTGGCCGCCATGCGGACACCGGCCTTGCCCATGGCCAGGCCGGTGTCATGCACCGAGCGCACGCTCTGGTTGTATTGGGCCAGCAGGCTGCGTTCGGCGGGCGTGGTGACGACAGGCTTGCCGTCGACGGTGAACGCGCCGTCGGCATCGATCGTGGCCTTCGACGCGCCGATGACGCGCAGGGTCACCTGGTTTCCATCCAGAGTGATCGCACCATTGGCCATGACGGCGTCGGGCGTATTGCAGGCAGCGAGCGTGCATGCCAGTACGGCGAGAAGGAGCAGGCGGGCGAGAGCTTTCATGACAGGTCCGTTGTTCGGTTCAAGAGAGCGCCTGTGATCATGGTGCAACTCCGCCCGCCGCCGGGGCGGCCGACGGAGGCGAGTTCGCTCAGTCGGAGAACACGGCAAAGCCCTTCTTGCCATCCTTGTCGGTCATCTCCTTGCCGCAGTCGTCGATGTCCTTTTGCGTCATCGTGGCGTAGGGCCTGAATGCCGGCATCGCCGCGGCGAGCTTCTGCTGCGAGACCAGCAGGTCCGGCAGCCGCTTGCATAGGGCCATGGCGGCGGCCTGGATCTTGTCGGTCTGCGGCTTGATGCTCGCCTCGATCTCCTTGTCGTCCTTGCCGCTGAGCGCACCCCAGATGGCCTGCTTCGCCGCCGTGACGCCGATGTCCGCGCCCTGTGCACCGATGTCCATGCCGGCCTCGGCGATGCCGAGGACCTGCTGTCGGTAGTCGACCAGCATGACGTGCTGCTCCGGCGTGGCATCGATCGGCTTGCCCGCGATCACCAGGTTGCCTTGCGGGGTGATCGCCGCCTTGGGCAGGGAGGAGTCGTGGTGGACGCCCGGTTCCGTGTTGAAGTGGACGTCGCCGATGCTGATGTCCTTGGTGGCCAGTTCCTGCTTGGCCTGCTCGATGCCCTCACGGACCTTGGCGGCAATCGACGAGGACGAGGTCTGGGTGCTGGCTTGCTTTGCTGCCGGGGCATCCTGGCCCGAGTGGCTGCAGGCGGCCAGTGGCAGCAGCAGGGCCGATGCGAGGATGCCGCTGGCGAAGAGATGGCTTTTCATCGTGTGTTCTCCCTTGTGATTCGTCAGGATGGGTCAGCTGTCGTCGCGCCAGCGGCGGAACCAGGTCGCACCGGCCAGCAGGGCGGCGCCGATCACCACACCGATCCACAGGTTCGGCGAGGCTGCCAGGTGCCAGGTGTTGACCAGGTCCAGGACGTCGCTGCCGTTGCCGGTGACGTGGCTGACCATGTTGTCGCTGTCCGCGCTGAAGATGCTGCCGGTGCCGGGGAACACGCTGAACAGGGCGCGCTGCACGATGTTCTTCCAGAACCAGGTGGCCGGCAGGTTGAACAGGCCCATGATGCCGAACCAGCTCACCAGCAGACCGGCGCCGACCGGCAGTGCCACCGCCCACAGGAACGGCTTGCTGCGTGCCCAGGCCGAACAGATCAGCAACCAGCCTACCGCCGGGGCAGCCCACAACACATACAGCGGGATGTAGCCGATCAGGTTGAACATGACCTTGAACGGGTGCGCCAGTACCAGCAGCTGCCACACGTTGACGCCGTGGAAGGACAGCGTGATCGCCACGATCAGCAGTTGCAGCATGCCCACGATGATGCCCACGATCACGGCCATGATGGGCGCGACGACGGTGGCGCTGACGACCTTGGACAACACGGTGCTGGCGTCGGAGATCGGCAGCGATTTCCAGAACAGGATGCTGCGGTCACGGCGATCGTCGTACAGCGCGCCGAGGCAGTAGAAGAACACCACGAAGCCGAGCACCACGATCAGCAATCCCATCGCCGAGTACATCGCGATGTCCAGGGCGAACCCGACCTTGCTCATGTCGCCGGCGTCCATACCCTCGATCACCTTGCGCAGACCGCCGCTGGCGCCGAAGCTGATGCCCTGGCGGGCGCCGAGCACCTCGGCGGTGATGATGCCCATGATGTTCAGCAGCAGGAAGATGCCGCCGGTGATGATCGGCGCCCAGAAGAAGCCGCCCCGGTGTTCCCAGAATTCGCGCTTTACCAGCCAGTAGAAGGTTTTCATGCGTAGGTTCCCTTCATGGTGGCGACGAACAGGTCGCTGATGGACGGCCGGCGGGTTTCGCCCAGCTGTTCCAGCACCGCGCGGTTCGCGCCGTCAAACAGAAAAATGCTCTTGCCAAAGACCTGGCGTTCGTCGATGGGCTTCAATGCCCGGGCCGCATCGGCCTTGTCGGCGCCCACCATCACCTCGATGAAGCGTTCGCCCACCGCGTCCATGTCCGCATCCAGCACGATCCTGCCATCGCGGATGAACATCAGGTCGGTGAGGATGTGTTCGACTTCCTCGACCTGGTGGGTGGTGACGATGATCGTCTTGTTCTCGTCGAAGTAGTCTTCCAGCAGGTTCTGGTAGAACTGCTTGCGGTAGAGGATGTCCAGGCCCAGCGTGGGTTCGTCCAGGATCAGCAGGCGGGCGTCGATCGCCATCACCAGCGCCAGGTGCAGCTGCACGATCATGCCCTTGGACATCTGCCGCACGCGCTGGTCGGGCTGCAGCTTGGTGCGGGCCAGAAAGGCCTCGCACTTCTTGCGGTCGAAGCGCGGATGCACGTTGGCGACGAAGTCGATCGCCTGGCTCACCTTGATCCAGCGCGGCAGCACGGCCACGTCGGCGATGAAGCAGACTTCGCCCATCAGCTTGTCGCGCTGCTTGCGCGGGTCGAAACCCAGCACGTTCAGCTCGCCGCTGAAGTCGGTCAGTCCCAGGATGGCCTTCAGCGCGGTGGTCTTGCCGGCGCCGTTGGGACCGATCAGGCCCACGATGCGGCCGGGCTCGATCTGGAAGCTGGTGTTGTCCAGCGCCAGCGCCGACTTGTACCGCTTGGTCAGGCCGTTGGCCGTGATTACCGCGCTCATGATCCTTCCTCCTTGTCCGTGGCGGCTTCGCGCAGCAGTGTCTTGAGATCCAGCCCCATCCGCTGCAGCCGTGCAAACAGCGCCGGCCACTCTTCGCGCAGGAAGCGCTCGCGTTCCGATTTCAGCAGCGCCTCGCGAGCGCCTTCAATGACGAACATGCCCAAGCCCCTCCGTTTCTCAACCAGTTGTTCGTCGACCAGTTCCTGGTATGCCTTGGATACCGTCAGCGGATTGATCTGGTATTCCGCTGCCACCTGGCGTACCGACGGCAGCGGGTCGCCCTCGTTCAAGGCGCCGTCCAGGATCATCGCCACGACACGCTGGTGCAGTTGGCGATAGATCGGGACGCTGTCGTTCCAGGTAATGGTCATGTCTTATTCCTTGCTGATGCGACCGAATTTGTTGCCGAACGAATAGTAGGGCATGGCCAGTTGCGACCCGAGCAGGCTGAATTGCCCGGCGCCGTCGGACTCGCCCAGGTTGCCCAGCACCGACATCGTGGCGATGGTGGCGGTGTCGTTCCCGGGCAGCAGGGCCGCGCTGCGCATTTCCGCTGCGCTGGGGCGAACCTGGACCGGTGCCAGGTTGGTGACGCGGGCGGCGCCCTGCTGGGCAGCTGCGGCCGGCTGGCTGTCGACGTTGTAGTTGACGACGCTCAGGCTCGCGACGGTGAGCAGGACGGCGGCGGCGCTGGCGATCAGGTTGTGCGCTTTCATGACGGGCCTCCTTAGTGACCTCGTTGGGTGGTGTTGTAGTGAACTATAACACCGAGTTTTGAACCGTCAATAGGCTGGATGCAAATTGGCAACATGACTGATGGCAGGGGGCGCCGGATCGTCCGTGCAGGGGTATCAGGTCCATCCAGCGGAGACGGTTGCGCCGTTGGCCCGCGCTGCGCGGGCTTCATGCTTCAATACCTGGCGTCAATCCGGAGGTGAACGTGGATCTTGAACTGGCTGGTCGCATCGTCGTCATCACCGGCGCGAGCAAGGGCATCGGACTGGCTTGTGCGATCGCCTTCGCCCGCGAAGGCGCCAGCGTGATCGGCGTTTCCCGCGATCCGGCCAACCTGCGTGTCGCGCAGGAGCAACTGGCGTCGCTGGGCCTGGCCATGGATGTCGACCCGGCAGATCTCAAGGACAGCGTGGCGGCGCAACTGGTGATGGAACGCATCGTCAACGACCACGGGCCCATCGACGTGCTGGTCAATTGCGCGGGCGCCGCCCGGCGCACGCCGCCGGACGAACTGGACGCGACCGCCGTGCTCGCGGCGATGCAGGCGAAGTACCTCAGCTACATGCACGCGATCGATCCGGTGATTCGTGCAATGGCGGCGCGTGGCACGGGAAGCATCGTCAACGTGATCGGGCAGGGCGGTCGCCAGGCCAATCCGCAGCACATCGGCGGCGGTTCGGCGAACGCCGCCCTGATGCTGGCCACCGTGGGCTATGCCAATGCCTACGCCGGCAGGGGCGTGCGGGTGAATGCGATCAATCCGGGGATAACCCGTACCGGCCGCGTCGACGAAGGACTGGACGCCGCGGTGCGGGCGAGCGGGCAAGCGCGCGAGGCGCTGCTGGCAAGTCAGCTGGCCGGCATTCCACTGGGGCGCATGGCCGAGCCCGCCGAGATTGCCGATGTCGCGGTTTTCCTCGCCTCGGCGCGGGCCAGTTATGTCACCGGCGCCATCATCCCGATGGATGGCGGCAAGACCTCGACGATCTGAGCGCCACCACGGCAAGGGCAGGCACGGATGCCGGCCCTTGCGGGCCGATGGTCAGTCCCTGGCGACGTAGACCTGCTTGCCGCCGACCCAGGTCTGCAAGACCTTCGTGTTCCAGATCTTGCTGGAAGGGTCCTTCATCACGTCGTGATCGATCAGGATGAAGTCGGCCCACTTGCCCGGTTCCAACGTGCCCAGGGTCTTCTCGGCATGCTCGGCGTAGGCCGCGTCCAGGGTGAAAGCACGCAGGGCCTCGGTCAGGCTCAGGTCCTGCTGCGGGTACCAGCCACCCGGGGGCTGACCCTGATGGTCCTCGCGGGTCACCGCCGAATACAACCCGTAGAACGGATCGGGCGATTCCACGGGGAAGTCCGAGCCGGCGGCGATCACGGTGCCCTGCTTGAGGAAACGCTGCCAGGCATAGGCACCCTTGATGCGCTCGTGGCCGATCCGGTCCTCGGCCATGTTCATGTCCGAGGTGGCATGGGTGGGCTGCATCGAGGCGATCAGGTGCAGGCTCACGAAGCGCGGGATGTCCTGCAGCGAAACGATCTGCGCATGTTCGACGCGGTTGCGCAGGGCCACCGCATCCGGATGGGTCTTGTAGGCGGCGGCGAAGCTGTCCAGCACCTCGCGGTTGGCGTGGTCGCCGATGGCATGGATGCCGACCTGGTAGCCCTTGCCGAAGGCCTTCTCGATCTTCGAAGTCATCACCGCCGGCGACAGGAACAGCAGGCCGCTGTTGTGCGGATCGTCGGAGTAGGGCTTCAGCATTGCCGCGCCGCGGCTGCCCAGTGCGCCGTCGGCGAACAGCTTAACCGAGCGTACGGTGAGGAAGTCGTTGCCGTAGCCGATCAGCGGGCCGTCCTTGCTGATCGCGTCGAAGGCCTCGCCGGTGTCGCGGATCATCGCGTAAATGCGCGCGGTGAGCTTGTGCGCGTCGGCGTACTGCCGATACAGCTGGTAGTTCTCCAGATCGATGCCCGCATCGCTGACGCCGGTAAGCCCGACGCTGGCCATCTCGGCCAGCGCGGTGTCCAGCGCCTCGATCCGGTCCTTCTGCGTCAACGCAGGCACCACGGCGTTGACCAGGTCCACGGCGCCATCGACGAAGACACCGGACGGGTTGCCGTGGGCGTCGCGCTCGATGCGTCCGCCGCTGGGGTCCCGGGTGGTCTTGCTGACGCCGGCCAGCTTGATCGCCGCCGAGTTAGCCCATGCGGCATGGCCATCGATGCGGCTCAGCCATACCGGTCGGTCGGACACCACGGCATCAAGCTCTTTCGCAGTGGGGAAACGCCCCAGCTTCCAGATTTCCTGGTTCCAGCCGCCGCCGCGTATCCAGGTCGCGTCGGGATGGGCCGCCGCGTACGCCTTCACTTTCGCCAGCGCTTCGTCCAGCGATTTCGTGGTGCTGAGATCCACGCTGTTGCGGGCGTAGCCGAGTTCGAGCACGTGACCGTGAGCGTCGATCAGCCCCGGCAGCAGGGTCCGGCCGTGGCCGTCGACGACCTTCGCGCCACCGGCGCGCTTGATCAGGTCGGCGCTGGTGCCGGTGGCGACGACCTTGCCCTGGTCCACCAGCAAGGCCTGGAAATGCTGCAGCTTGCCATGGCTGTCGAGGGTGTAGCCGTTGACGTTGCTGACCAGCAGGTCGGCGGCCGAAGCCACCGGTGCCAGCACCAGCAGGGCCAGCAGGGAAAAACGGAGCGAACGGATCATGGGTGGGGTCCGATGACGGGTGGGCGAAGCTCCAGTGTGTCTGTCCCGGCCCGTTTTTTCCACCGCGTGCAAACGGTCGCGACTTGATTGACCGTCGATGCAAAGCGGATATATTCGGAACAATCTGACGGTGGATGTGTCCTTTCTGATCAATCGTCCCCAAATGGAAACGACGATGACCGTATTGAGCGGCGCCCTGCAGGACCTCAACGACCTTTACTTCTTTGCCGCCGTGGTGGAGCACGCCGGCTTCTCCGCCGCCGGCCGCGCCCTGGGTGTGCCGAAGTCGCGTCTCAGCAAGCGGGTCGCGCAGCTGGAGGAACGGCTCGGCGTGCGCCTGTTGCAGCGGACCACCCGGCGTTTCGTGGTGACCGAGGTGGGCGAGCGCTTCTATGCGCATTGCCGCGCCGTGCTGGAAGAGGCGCAGGCGGCGCAGGACGCAGTGGACGAGTTGCGCGCCGAGCCGCGCGGCGTGGTGCGCCTGAGTTGCCCGGTGTCCCTGACCCAGACGGTGCTGGCCTACCTGCTGCCCGACTTCCTGGCGCAGTATCCGAAGATGCAGGTGCGCCTGCTTTCCAGCGATCGCCGGGTCGACGTGATCGGCGAGGGCTACGACCTGGCGATCCGCGTGCGCAACAAGCTGGATACCGATGCGAACCTGGTGGTGCGCAGTTTTGGCAACTCCCGCACCAAGCTGGTGGCCAGTCCGGCACTGCTGAAGGCGCAGGGGCGACCGACCTCCCCGGACGAACTGGCCAGGCTGCCGGCGTTGTCGATGCGCGAGCACGAGGGCGCGCAGACGTGGGAGCTGACTGACGCAGGCGGCGCCCAGGTCAACGTGGAGGTGCATGCACGCCTGATCACCGGCGATTTCGCCGTGTTGCTGGAAGCCGCCCGCCGCGGCATGGGCGTGGCACTGCTGCCGGAGTTCGTCTGCGCGCCGGCGATCACGGCGGGTGATCTCGAAGTGGTGCTGCCGGACTGGAGCATGCCCGAGGGCACCATGCATTTCGTCTACCCCAGCCGGCGCGGCATGCTGCCCGGCGTGCGGGCGCTGGTGGATTTCCTGGCCGAGCGCCTGCCGGTCACCACCCTGCTCAAGCACGAACAGTGCAAGCAGCGCCCACTCGATGCGCTGCCGAAGTCCTGATGCGCTACGCTTGAACCTTTATGGACATCCATACGGCCGAATGACAATGATCGAAACCAAGCTTCCGAAAGTCGGCACCACCATCTTCAGCGTGATGAGCCAGCTGGCGCTGGAGCACAAGGCGGTGAACCTGGGCCAGGGTTTTCCCGACTTCGAGCCGCCGCAGGCATTGCGCGACGCGCTGAACCACGCGATGAATGACGGCCGCAACCAGTACGCGCCGATGCACGGCACCGCGGCGCTGCGCGAGCAGATCGCCCTGAAGACCGAACGCCTGTATGGCCGCAAGCTCAACATCGATACCGACATCACGGTGACCTCCGGCGCCACCGAGGCGATCTTCGCGGCAATCGCCGCCACGGTGCGCGCGGGCGATGAAGTGATCGTGTTCGATCCGGCCTACGACTGCTACGAGCCGGCGATCGACCTGCAGGGCGCGCGTGCGGTGCACATCCCGCTGACCGTGCCGGCGTTCTCGATCGACTGGCAGCGCGTGCGCGAGGCGGTGACGCCGAAGACCCGCATGATCATGATCAACACGCCGCACAACCCGTCCGGTGCGGTGTTGTCTGCGGCGGATCTGGACGAACTGGCGGCGATCGTGCGCGACACGGAGATCGTGGTGTTGTCCGACGAGGTCTACGAGCACATCGTCTACGACGGCGCCCAGCACGAAAGCGTGCTGCGCCATCCGGAACTGGCCGAGCGCAGCTTCGTGGTGTCCTCCTTCGGCAAGACCTATCACTGCACCGGCTGGAAGGTCGGCTACGCGGTGGCGCCAGCCGCGCTGAGCGCCGAGTTCCGCAAGGTGCATCAATACCTCACCTTCTGCACCTTCCATCCGGCGCAGGTGGCGTTCGCCGAATTCATGGCCAGCACGCCGCAGCATTACCTGGAATTGCCGGCGTTCTATCAGGCCAAGCGCGACCGTTTCCGTGCACTGCTGGCGCCTTCGCGGTTCAAGCTGCTCGACGTGCCGGGCGGCTATTTCCAGCTGGTCGACTACTCGGCGATCCGCGACGAGGACGACCTCAGCTTCAGCCGCTGGCTGGTCGAGCAGGGCGGGGTGGCGGCGATCCCGCTGACGCCGTTCTACGAACAGGCGCCGGGAACGCGATTGCTGCGCCTGTGTTATGCCAAGAGCGACGCCACCATGGAAGCGGCGGCGGAACGCCTGTGCAAGCTATGAGCATGCAACCACTGCGGGTTTCACTGGTGCAGGGCGCCACCCGCTGGCACGACGCGCCGGCGAACCGCGACTACTACGGCGCACTGGTACGCCAGGCCAGAGGCAGCGACCTGATCGTGCTGCCGGAGACCTTCCTGTCCGGTTTCAGCAACGACATCCAGGCCAGCGCCGACAGCATGGACGGCGAGGGCGTGGCCTGGCTGCGCGCGCTGGCGATCGAGGTCGGCGCGGTGATCTGCGGCAGCCTGGCGATCCGCGAGGACGGCGTGGTCTACAACCGCCTGTTGTGGATGCAGCCGGATGGCAGCTTCCAGCAGTACGACAAGCGCCACCTGTTCCGCATGGCCGGTGAGCACACCCGCTACGGCGGTGGCAACGAGCGGCTGGTCGTGGAGCTGAAGGGTTGGCGCATCCTGCCGCAGGTCTGCTACGACCTGCGCTTCCCGGTGTGGCTGCGCAACCGCCGGCTGGCGTCTGCCACCGGCGGCATGGACTACGACCTGGCCGTGTTCGTGGCGAACTGGCCGTCACCGCGCCGGCAGCCGTGGCGCACCTTGCTGCGCGCCCGCGCGATCGAGAACCTCAGCTACGTGGTCGGCGTGAACCGGGTTGGCGTGGACGGCAACGAGATCCCGTATGCCGGCGACAGCGCGATACTCGATCCGGTCGGCGAACCGCTGGTGGAACTGGGCGCGCAGGAACAGGTGGTGACGATCACGCTGGATCCGGCACCGCTGCTGGCCCATCGCGAACGCTTCCCGGCATGGATGGATGCCGACGCGTTCTCGCTCGACCCGGGTTGACCGACGCGTCGCATCGTCGTTCGCCTGGCAACAAAAAGCCGCCTCGAAGGCGGCTTTTGTCGATGGGTCGGTGACGGGTTCAGAGTATCGCCAGCACGGCCTCGGGCGGACGGCCGAGCGCCGCCTTGCCGTTGGCGACCACGATCGGTCGCTCGATCAGTTTCGGATGCGCGACCATCGCGGCGATCAGGGCCTGGTCGTCGAGCGAGGGGTTGTCCAGGCCCAGGGTCTGGTAATCGTCCTCGCCCTGGCGCAGCAACTGGCGTGGCGTCATCCCCAGTTGCTGCAGCAAGGTCGAAAGCTCGGCGGCCGTCGGCGGCGTGTCGAGGTAGTTGACCACCTCGACGTCGGCGCCGCGTTCCTGCAGCAGCGCCAGCGTGGCGCGCGATTTCGAACAGCGGCTGTTGTGATAGATCCGCACCATCGGTCAGGCCTCAGCGATTGCCCGAACGGTTGCCGCCGCGGCCTGGCGGACGTCCACCGCCGGAGCCCGCGGGCCGCGCGCCGCCATGCGGACGGTTGCCGCCCTGACCCTGCGGTCGACCGGAACCCTGGGGGCGATTGCCACCCTGTCCTTGCGGGCGAGCCTGGTTGCCATGCGAACGGTTGCCCTGGGCCTGTCCCTGTCCTTGTCCCTGCGGACGCGGACCACGATTGCCCGGAGCGCGATTGCCTCCTGCGCTGTTGCCCCGTGATTCGCCGCCAAAACCGCTGTACGGACCGGCGGCGCCGGCGCTGCGGCCTTCGCCCGCGGAACGTGCGCCGAACGGCTTGCCACCGGCCGGGCGACGATTGCCCGGGGCACCGGCATTGCCGCGGGGTGCGCCGGGACGACCGGCAACGCCTTCGCGACTTTCGCCGGCGAACCAGGTGCGCACCGAGGGCAGTTCCTGCCCCGGCGCTACACGGCGACTCTTGCCGCCTCGGGCACCACCGCCCGCGCCACGTTCGGGGCGCGCCACGTTGCCGTTCACTTCCCGGCCGTCACGCCGCGGCGGCTTGCGGCCGCGGACCGGTTCCTCGCGAATGCGGTCGTAGGCGCGCAGTTCGCGTGCTTCGTCCTGGCCGCCGGTCCAGGCCGTGCTGGCGCCGCGTTCGGGACGATATTCGGTGACGCTGCGGCTGGCGCGACGCTGGTGCAGCACCGGACTCAGCGTGAGCACCGGCTGCGCCGCACCCAGGCCGGTGGTCTGGCGCAGCTGCTTGACGCTTTCGGCGTCCAGCGCTTCGCACTCGCCACGACGCAGGTTGCGCGGCAGTTCGATCTTGCCGTAGCGGATGCGCTTCAGGCGGCTGACCAGGAAACCCTGCGAGTCCCACAGCCGGCGCACTTCGCGGTTGCGGCCTTCGCGGATCACCACGCGGAACCAGCTGTGGCTGCCACCGCGGCTGATCACGGCGATCTCGTCGAAGCGGGCGGGACCGTCTTCCAGCTCCACGCCGGCCTTCAGCCGCTCGATGATCTCGTCGGGCACTTCGCCATGCACGCGGCACAGGTATTCGCGCTCGAGGCCGCTCTTGGGATGCATCAGGCCGTTGGCCAGTTCGCCGTCGGTGGTCAGCAGCAGCAGGCCGGTGGTGTTGATGTCGAGGCGACCCACGGCGACCCAGCGCGCACCCTTCAGGCGCGGCAGCTGTTCGAACACGTTGGGGCGGCCATCGGGATCGTCGCGGGTGGTCAGCACGCCTTCGGGCTTGTGGTAGATCAGCACCTCGGCGTCGTCGCGGCTGTCGGTGGCCACGACGAACTGCTTGCCGTCCATGACCACGCGGTCACCGGCCTTCACGCTCATGCCGATCTCGGCGGGGGCGCCGTTGAGCTCGACTTCGCCGGACTGGATGCGTTGCTCCAGCATGCGGCGCGAGCCCAGGCCGGCGTTCGCCAGCACCTTGTGCAGGCGCTCTTCCAGCGCGGGTGCGTCGGTGTCGATGCGTGGTTCGCGCTTCAGGGACAAAACGGATTTTTGCGGCGCAGTCATGCGCGGTACTCCTCGGTATCTTGGCTGGCGGTGCCGGTGTCGGCATCCGCGGCGGGGTTCGCTGCCTCGTCGGCAGTGGCAATCGGTTGGTCGGCAAGTGGGCCCGATTCGGGGCCAGGCTCGACGGCCTCGGGTGTCGTGGTCGGCGCATCGGCGTCGGCCGTGGTGTCGCTGTGATCGGTATCCGCGACGTCGGCGGATACCGGGTGTTCGTGTTCGTCGTCGATCGCGCCGTCGTTGTCCGGGCTGCTGTCGTCCGGCATTTCCTCGTCCGGGTCGATCGGCAGGTCGCGTGCGACGCGGGCGGGCAGGGGTTCGGGCTCGAAGCGCATCTGCGGGTCTTCCATGTCGCGGATTTCCGACAGCGGCGGCAACTGGTCCAGCGATTTCAGGTTGAAGTAGTCGAGAAAGGCGCGGGTGGTGCCGAACAGCGCCGGCTTGCCGGGCACGTCGCGGTAGCCCACCACGCGAATCCACTCGCGCTCTTCCATCGTCTTGATGATGTTGGAGGACACCACCACGCCACGGATCTGCTCGATCTCGGGCCGGGTGATCGGCTGGCGGTAGGCGATCAGCGCCAGCGTTTCCAGCAGCGCACGTGAATAGCGGCTGGGTCGCTCGGTCCACATCCGCGAGATCCACGGATGCACGTCCTGGCGTACCTGGTAGCGGAACCCCGACGCCACTTCCTTCAGCTCGACGCCGCGGCCGTCACAGTCCCCGGCCAGCGACTCCAGCGCCCGGGCGATCAGCTCGCGCGTGACCTCGTCAGCCTCGACGAACAGGTCGCCCAGCTGCTGCACGGTCATTGGCTGGGTGGAGGCCAGCAGGGCGGCCTCGATGATGGATTTGAGTTGCTCGATCTGCATAACCTTGGGTCGGATGCCGTTTCGGTCGCTGTCGTTCAAAGGGTGTCGTTCATTCGCCGGATGCCTCGATCACGGCCGGTTCGCCGTCCTGTGCCGCATCCAGCGGCAATTCGGCGGCTTCCTCGATGTGGCTCGCTTTCGCCTTCACGTAGATCGGCGCCAGCGGTTCCTCCTGGACGATCTCGACCAGCATTTCCTTGGCCAGCTCCAGCATCGCCAGGAAGGTCACCACGATGCCGAGCCGTCCCTCGCTGATGTCGAACAGGCTCTCGAAGCGGTGGAAGCTGCTGTCGTCGAGCCGGCTCAGCAATTCGCCCATGCGCTGGCGCACGCTGAGCGCCTCGCGCTTGATCGCGTGGTGCCCGAACAGTTCGGCCCGGTGCATCACGTCCTTCAGTGCCAGCAACAGCTCGGTCAGCTCCAGTGGCGGCGGCAACTTGATGACGTTGCGCTCACCCACATCGGCGTGGACCACCACGCTGTCGCGTTCCTGTCGCGGCAGCGCCTCGATGTCCTCGGCGGCCCGCTTGAATCGTTCGTACTCCTGCAATCGCCGTACCAGTTCGGCGCGGGGATCCTCTTCCAGCCCTTCCTCGGTCGGCGGTCGCGGCAGCAGCAGCCGCGACTTGATCTCGGCCAGGATCGCGGCCATCAGCAGGTATTCGGCGGCCAGTTCCAGCCGCATGACATCGCGCATCAGCTCGATGTAACTCATGTACTGCCGGGTGATCTCGGCAACCGGGATGTCCAGGATGTCCAGGTTCTGCCGGCGGATCAGGTACAGCAGCAAGTCCAGCGGACCCTCGAACGACTCCAGGATGACTTCCAGTGCATCCGGCGGGATGTACAGATCCTGCGGCATCTGCAGCATCGGTTCGCCGCGCACGATGGCCAGCGGCATTTCCTGCTGCTGCGGCACCGACGCGAAGGCGTCCTGCGTTGCAGGTACCGGACTCTGCGGCTCGACGACGGGCTCAGTGCTCATCAATGCATGTCATGGGGCCGCTTTCGGCGGCTGGCAGTGCGTTCTACGGGATCGGAGTCATTCACATGCCGTCACGGCATGCGGATGTCCGTACTCGGAACACGGCGGTAAGGCGGCATTCCCGGGTGCTGCATTCGTCAAAACCATACAAATCGAGGCGTGGCGTACGCACTCGTCACGACGGGCATGATGAAGCCACGCGTTCGTGGTTCGGTCAGGCAGGTCGCCAGCGACCAATCGCGCCAACTGCGGGTTGTCAGCCACGGCAGGTGCGC
This sequence comes from Rhodanobacter sp. Root179, assembly GCF_001428465.1. Taxonomy (NCBI): domain Bacteria; kingdom Pseudomonadati; phylum Pseudomonadota; class Gammaproteobacteria; order Lysobacterales; family Rhodanobacteraceae; genus Rhodanobacter; species Rhodanobacter sp. Root179. Next base: position 130,099 of record NZ_LMHR01000085.1, read on the forward strand.
CTAGCCGATGACGGCGGAATCACATCGCGCCAGTTCACCGGTCGGGTCGAAAGCCATCGAATGGAAGCCAAGGTGCGCCGCTGTCGCTCGGCGAGCAGTTTCCGTGGTGCCATGCGTGGGCCAAGAGTAGCGGCTGGCCGGCTTCAAGTCCAGCGCAGGCAGACATGACTGATGGAACGAGGAAGGCCGGACTGCAAGGTGGCAGCTTCGCATCACGGCCGCAGGCAGGCACAATATCCGGATTGTGCCTTCGAAGCGGGTTGTACGGGAAGGCGAGGGCGCCATGTGACCTAATGCGTCGACTTGCGGTCAGCTTGCGTCAGGGCTGACGCCCTCGTCGGCAGGTGGCGGAAGACGCGACCGAGGATGCCTGGGCGCGGCGCAGCGGAAGAACGCCGCGCGGTGGCGTTGGCTCGCTGGTCCGCGCCGTTTTTCCCCGAGCATCAGGGCTGCTGGCGGTGGTGGGATAAACCAGGGGACGGACTGGCACGTTGGTTGCTTTCCAACAGCTCGACTGGTGCAATCGCTGGCGGTTGCATCGTCCCACAGGGAGCGACACGACGATTTCAGGAAGAAGGTGAAACAGCGTTTGCGGAAAACAAGAGCAACAGCAGGCGCAAGCACAAACGGATGGTGGAGTTGATGGTGACCGACAAGAATGGACAAGGCGGACCGGAGCAGTTGCGTCCGGCGCGCATGCAGATCGAGACGACGGTGCTGATGAGTCGTCATGGCGAGTCGCACCCGACCGAACTGGTGGACATATCGGCGACCGGCGCATTGCTGCGGCGCCCGCTGGGGTGGTCGGGAGACGTGGGCCAGAGCTGGGTGCTCGACATGATCTTCGGTCACAACCTGCACATTCACCTGGAGGCTGCGGTCGCCCGCATTTCCGACCATCACATCGGCTTTTCCTACAGCCGCATTCCCGAGGACAAGCAGGTCCCGCTGTGGAACCTGCTGGGCGGCTACGCCGACATCCTCGAATACTGGAAGGACGGCTGACCCGCGCCGCATCCCCACGCATGGCGCAAACGACAACGCCCGCCTGATCCAGGCGGGCGTTTCTGTTCGCGAAGCAGGAATCAGGCGGCGGGTTTCTTCTCGTCGCGCAATTCGCGGCGGAGAATCTTGCCCACGTTGCTCTTGGGCAGTTCGGTGCGGAATTCGATCTGGCGCGGCCGCTTGTAGCCGGTGAGGCGGTCGTGGCAGAACTGCTTGAGCGCTTCCTCGGTCAATTGCGGGTCCTTGCGCACCACGAACAGTTTCACCACTTCGCCCGAATGTTCATCGGGAACCCCGACGGCGGCGACCTCGAGCACGCCCGGGTGCTCCATCACCACGTCTTCGACCTCGTTCGGGTACACGTTGAAGCCGGACACCAGGATCATGTCCTTCTTGCGGTCGACGATGTAGAAGTAGCCGTGCTCGTCCATCCTGGCGATGTCGCCGGTGTGCAGCCAACCATCCGCACCAAGCACGTTGGCCGTCTCTTCCGGGCGCTGCCAGTAGCCCTTCATCACTTGCGGACCGCGCACCATCAGTTCACCGACTTCGCCGGCGGGCAGCGGCTGGCCTTCCTCGGACCAGATGGCGACATCGGTCGACGGCACGGGCAGGCCGATCGAGCCGTTGTATTGCTTCAGGTCCAGCGGGTTGATGCAGACCGCCGGCGAGGTCTCGGTCAGGCCATAAGCCTCGGCCAGGGTGCAGCCGGTGGTCTTCTTCCAGCGTTCGGCCACGGCACGTTGCACGGCCATGCCGCCGCCGAGGGTGAGGTGCAGCTTCGAGAAATCCAGCTCGGCGAAGCCGGGCGTGTTGAGCAGGCCATTGAACAGCGTGTTGACGCCGGTCAACGCGGTGAAACCGGACTTGCGAAGTTCCTTCACGAATCCCGGCATGTCACGCGGATTGGTGATCAGCCAGTTCAATCCGCCAAGGCGCATGAAGACCAGGCCGTTCGCGGTCAGCGAGAAGATGTGATACAGCGGCAGGGCGGTGATGATCACCTCTTCGCCGGGCTTGGCGCTGCCTCCAATCCATTCGCTGGCCTGCAGCATGTTCGCGATCATGTTGCCGTGGGTGAGCATGGCGCCCTTGGCCACGCCGGTGGTGCCGCCGGTGTACTGCAGGAACGCGATGTCGCCGTGCTCCAGCGTGACGCTCTGCAACGGGTGCGCTGCGCCGCGAGCCAGGGCATCACGGAAGCGCACGGCCTGCGGCAGATCGTAGGCCGGGACCATCTTCTTCACGTGCTTCAGCACGAAGTTGATCAGCGCACCCTTGGGGAAGCCGAGCAGGTCGCCGATGCCGGTGGTGATGACATGCCGTACGCCGGTTTCCGCCACCACCTGCTGCAGGGTGTGGGCGAAGTTGTCCAGCACCAGGATGGCCTTCGCGCCGGAGTCCACCAGCTGGTGTTTCAGTTCCCGCGCGGTGTACATCGGATTGGTGTTGACCACGATCAGGCCCGCGCGCAAGGCGCCAAACAGGGCGATCGGATACTGCAGCACGTTGGGCATCATGATGGCGATGCGATCGCCCTTGCCCAGCTTGAGCACGCCGGTGAGGTAACCGGCGAACTGGCGACTCATCGCATCGATCTGGCCATAGCTGAGCTGGCGGCCGAAGCTGGCGAACGCCGGGCGATCACTGAAGGCGGCGAAGGCCTCTTCCAGCACCGCAGGAACCGAAGCGTACTGACTGACGTCGATCTGCCCGGACACGCCGGCTGGATACTGCTCCAGCCACGGACGCTCATTGCTCATGCTTGGAATTCCCTGTTGGTCGAGGACGATGGATCAGATGATGGAATCAGGATCGGCTTTGCATCCATCATGGATCATGCGTCAGGTGATTTGAGCATACGCCCGCGTACAGCGGCAAGCCGCACTGCAACGAGTAGCCCGATGATGATGACGAAAAACATGCTTTGCCGATGGCTTGCCTGCGTGGTGTTCGCGCTGACCCTGGTGGCCTGTCGACACGACTCCGACGAGGCGTGGGTGAGGGCGGCGATTGCGGCCGTCGCCCAGGCGGCGGAGGCGGGTTCCGCCGGCGATCTCGGCGAGCCGATCAGCGAGGACTTCGAGGGCAATGACGGTGCACTGGACCGACGCAGCCTGACGTCGATGGTCCGCCTGCTGGCGCTGCGCGGGGAGCACGTCGGCGTGACCATGGGGCCAGTCTCGATCGAGCGGCGTGGCGAGCGCATGGTGGCCACGTTCACGGTCACCCTGACCAGTGGCGGCAAGTTGCTGCCAGACCAGATGGGTCTGTACCAGGTCGAATCGGCATGGCGCCAGGAAGAGGGCGAATGGCGTTGTTACACGGCAAGCTGGAAGCATGCGCTCTGACGATCTTTCGGTGAGCTGATGCAAAGCCGCCCCGGAATCCGGGGCGGTCTTGCTGTTGCAGAAAGTCACGCCTGGACTCAGGCGGCCTTCTTGCCCGCCAGCTGACGCAACACGTACTGCAGGATGCCGCCGTGACGGAAGAAGTCACGCTCCTTCGGGGTCAGCAGCATCACGTGCACGTTGAACTGCTTCTTGCTGCCGTCGGCGGCGGTAGCCACTACCGTGGCCTCGCGGGCATTGCCGTTGTCCAGACCGGTGATGTCGAAACTTTCGTTGCCGGTCAGGCCCAGCGACTTGGCGCTTTCGCCATCCTTGAACTGCAGCGGCAGCACGCCCATGCCGACCAGGTTGGAGCGGTGGATGCGCTCGAAGCTTTCGGTGATCACGGCCTTCACGCCCAGCAGCAAGGTGCCCTTGGCCGCCCAGTCACGCGATGAACCGGTGCCGTATTCCTTGCCGGCGATGACCACCAGCGGAGTGCCCGCTTCCTTGTACTTCATCGCCGCGTCGTAGATCGCCAGCTGTTCGCCGCTGGGCACATGGCGGGTGAAGCCGCCTTCGACGCCATCCAGCATCTGGTTCTTGATGCGGATGTTGGCAAACGTGCCGCGCACCATCACGTCGTCGTTGCCGCGACGCGAGCCGTAGGAGTTGAAGTCGATCGGCTGCACGCCACGCGAGATCAGGAAGCGGCCGGCAGGCGAATCCTTCTTGATCGAACCGGCCGGCGAGATGTGGTCGGTGGTGATCGAGTCGGCGAACAGGCCCAGGCAACGCGCGGCGTGGATGTCCTCGACCTTGCCCACTTCCATGGTCATGCCGTCGAAGTAGGGCGGGTTCTTGATGTAGGTGGACGCTTCGTCCCAGGCGTACAGCGCACCGTCCGGCGAAGCGATCGCGCTCCAGCGCTCGTCGCCCTTGAACACGTCGGCGTAGTTCTTCTTGAACATGTCCGAGGTGACCGCGCTGGCCAGCAGGTCGCTGATTTCCTGGTTGCTCGGCCACACGTCCTTGAGGAACACGTCCTTGCCATCCGAACCTTGGCCCAGTGGTTCGGTGGTGAGGTTGATGTCGAGCGAGCCGGCCAGCGCGTAGGCGACCACCAGCGGCGGCGAGGCCAGGTAGTTCATCTTCACCTCGGCGTGCACGCGGCCTTCGAAGTTGCGGTTGCCGGAAATCACGGCGCCCACGGTGAGGTCGCCGGTGCTGATCGCCTGGCTGATTTCCTGCGGCAGCGGGCCGGAGTTGCCGATGCAGGTGGTGCAGCCGTAGCCGACCAGGTAGAAGCCGGTCTTCTCGAGCTCGGTCAGCAGGCCGGTCTTTTCCAGATAGTCGGTAACGACCTTGGAACCGGGCGCCAGCGAGGTCTTCACCCACGGCTTGGCCTTCAGGCCACGCGTAGCGGCCTTCTTCGCGACCAGGCCCGCGGCCAGCATCACGGCGGGGTTGGAGGTGTTGGTGCACGAGGTGATCGCGGCGATCACCACCGAGCCGTCGCCGACGCGGAAGTCCTGGCCGTTCATCGACACGTGCTGGCCCGGCGCGTTCTGGCTCTGGTCGTGGCCGACCGCGGTGTCGCCGCCTTCATTGGCGAAGCGGGCTTCGGCACCGTTGCGCTTGGTAGTGGTGGCGCCGAGGTTGTCGTTGTAGTTCTGCTTGACGTCGGTCAGCAGCACGCGATCCTGCGGGCGCTTCGGGCCGGCCATCGACGGCTTCACGTCGGCCAGGTCCAGTTCCAGCGTGGCGCTGAAGTCGGCGTGCACGCTGTTTTCGTCGTGCCACAGGCCCTGGGCCTTGGCGTATGCCTCGACCAGGGCGACCTGCTCGTCGCTGCGACCGGACAGGCGCAGGTAGCGCAGCGATTCCGCGTCGACCGGGAAGATGCCGCAGGTGGCGCCGTATTCCGGCGCCATGTTGCCGATGGTGGCGCGATCAGCCAGTGCCAGGTGCTGCAGGCCCGGGCCGAAGAACTCGACGAACTTGCCGACCACGCCCTGCTTGCGCAGCATCTGCGTGACGGTCAGCACCAGGTCGGTGGCGGTGGCGCCCTCGGGCAGGCGACCGGACAGCTTGAAGCCGACCACCTGCGGAATCAGCATGGAGGAGGGCTGGCCCAGCATCGCGGCCTCGGCCTCGATGCCACCCACGCCCCAGCCCAGCACGCCCAGGCCATTGACCATGGTGGTGTGCGAGTCGGTGCCGAACACGGTGTCCGGGTAGGCCCACTGCTGGCCGTCGACTTCATTGGCCATCACCACGCGAGCCAGGTGCTCCAGGTTGACCTGGTGCACGATGCCGGTGCGCGGCGGCACCACCTTGAAGTCGGCCAGCGCCTTCTGGCCCCAGCGCAGGAAGCTGTAGCGGGCCTGGTTGCGCTCGAATTCGATCGCGACGTTCTTTTCCAGCGCGTCCTCGCTGCCGAACACGTCAACCTGCACCGAGTGGTCGATGACCAGCTCGGCCGGCGACAGCGGGTTGATCAGGGTCGGGTCGCCGCCCAGTGCCTTCATCGCGTCGCGCATCGCCGCCAGGTCGACCACGCACGGCACGCCGGTGAAGTCCTGCAGCAGCACGCGTGCGGGCATGAAGGAGATTTCGGTATCCGGCTCCTTCTTCGCGTCCCAGTTGGCGACCGCTTCGATTTCCTTCGAGGTCACGTCCACGCCATCCTCGTGGCGCAGCAGGTTTTCCAGCAGGATCTTCATCGAGTACGGCAGCCGCTTCAGGTCGAAGCGCTGGCCGAGCTTGGCCAGGCTGGCAAAGGCGTACTGCTTGCCGTTGACCTCGAGGATGTCGCGTGCGGAAAAGGTATCTTTCATGGGGAAGCTCCTGGCTGAATCCTGCGGCTGGGATGACTGAACGACGCCGGACGGCGCGTGGGGTCCACCAGTCCGGTAAAAAACGCAATTATCGCGCAAACCCCGCATCTCCGCGAACTGGACAAGCGACCTGGACGGGATGACATGGCCGGTTTGATGCCTTTTGGCTCATGCCGCCAAGTACACTGCGCGAACGGCGCGTGGCCGCACTTCACCGCACAGGATGGCCCCGATGATCACCGCAAGCAAACGCCTTTGATGACATGCAGCATTCGATGATTTCGATGGGCCTGGCGGCTGTCTCGCTGCGCGACCTCGCGCTGGTGCAGGCGGTGCATCGCCACGGCAGTTTCAACAGCGCGGCGCGGGCGATGCACATCAGTCCGTCCGGGTTGTCGCACCAGGTGCAGAAGGTGGAGCAAGCACTGGGTGCACCGTTGTTCGAGCGCGGCGGGCGGAAGATCGTGCCGACCGCCGGCGGCCAGCGGCTGCTGCAGCAGATCGACGCGGTGCTGGCTGCGGGCGAGCACCTGCAGCAGGTCGCCCGCGCCGGCGAAGTCGCCTTCGGTGGCGAATTGCGCCTCGGCGTACCGGCCTCGCTGGGCCCTTACCTGCTGCCGCACCTGATCGCGCCGTTCCCGCAGCATTTTCCCGGTGCGCGGCTGGGCATCTCCGAGGGCAAGCCGCGTGGCCTGCTGCGCCGCCTGAGCGAAGGCGAACTCGACGCGGTGCTGGCGCCGCCGACCGCGACGGTCAGCGGCATCGCATTACGCCCGCTGTTCTTCGAGCCGTGGGAACTGATGCTGCGCGCCGACCACCCTCTGGCCGGGCAGCAGGATATCGCGATGACCCAGCTCGACCCGGCCGAGGCCACGCTGATGGCCGAGAGCCACGCCGACGGCCTGCATTGCGAAGGCAGCGAGCACGGTCACGTGCAGGACGTCAGCCTGGAAAGCCTGGCCGCCCTGGTCAGCCTGCGTGGTGGTTACGCGCTGGTGCCGGCGCTGGCCCGCGAACGATTGGCCTCGATGCCGAACATCGCGCTGGCGACCTTGAAAGGCCCCGCGAGCGGCCGCGAGATCGCCCTGTACTGGCGCGACGCCTCGCCTTGGCACGACGACCTGCAGGCATTCGCCGAATTGCTGCGCAAGCTGGCGCGGCAACGGCCCGGTTTGCGGGTGCGCGGCAGCAAGGCCTGAGGTACCGGTTCCGGCGGGCACGAATGCAGAAGGCCGCCTTGCGGCGGCCTTCTGTTCAATCCCTCACTTGACGATGCAACTCAACCGCGCGAAGCGCGCTTGCGGTCGTTCTCGGTGAGGTGCTTCTTGCGCAGGCGGATTTCCTTCGGCGTGATCTCGACCAGCTCGTCGTCGTCGATGAAGTCCAGCGCCTGCTCCAGCGTGAACTTGATCGCCGGGGTCAGCTGGATCGCGTCGTCCTTGCCGGAGGCGCGCATGTTGGTCAGCGGCTTCGGCTTGATCACGTTGACGGTGAGGTCGTTGTCCTTGGCGTGGATGCCGACCAGCTGGCCTTCATACACGTTGTCGCCTTCGGCGGCGAACAGTTTGCCGCGATCTTGCAGCGGCCCCAGCGAGTAGGCGGGGGTGGTGCCGCCGGCATTGGCGATCATCACGCCGTTGAGGCGCTTGGCGATCTGGCCGTCTTCCTTCGGACCGTAATGGTCGAACACGTGGAACAGCAGGCCCGAACCCTGGGTCAGGGTCTTGAACTGGTTCTGGAAGCCGATCAGGCCGCGCGCCGGAATCTCGTAATCCAGGCGCACGCGACCCTTGCCGTCCGGCTCCATGTTCTTCAGCTGGCCCTTGCGCACGCCAAGGCGCTCCATCACGGCACCCTGGTGGATCTCCTCCACGTCGACCACCAACTGTTCGATCGGCTCCATCTTCTGGCCGTCGATTTCCTTGATGATGACTTCCGGGCGCGACACGGCCAGCTCGTAGCCTTCGCGACGCATGTTCTCGATCAGCACCGACAGGTGCAGTTCGCCGCGGCCGGAGACCAGGAACTTGTCGGCGTCCGAGCCTTCCTCGACCTTCAGCGCCACGTTGTGCACCTGCTCGCGCTCCAGGCGGTCGCGCAGCTGGCGGCTGGTCAGGAACTTGCCGCCGGAGAGGTCCTTGTTGCCGGCGAACGGCGAGTTGTTGACCTGGAAGGTCATCGAGATGGTCGGCTCGTCGACGGTCAGCGCGGGCAGCGCTTCGGGGGTGTCCAGCGCGCAGACGGTGTCGGAGATGGTCAGCTCGGCGATGCCGGAGATGGCCACGATGTCACCGGCCTCGGCGCTGTCCTGCTCGATCCGCTCCAGGCCCAGGAAGCCCAGCACCTGCATCACCTTGCCCTGGCGCTTCTTGCCATGGCGGTCGATCACGCTGACCGGCATGCCCTTTTTCAGGGTGCCGCGCTGGATGCGGCCGATGCCGATCACGCCGACGAAACTGCTGTAGTCGAGTTGGCTGATGCGCATCTGGAACGCGCCTTCCGGGTCCACGTCCGGCTTGCTGACGTGCTGCATGATCGCTTCGTACAGCGGGGTCATGTCGCCTTCGCGCACGTTCTCGTCGAGGCTGGCATAGCCGTTCAGGGCAGAGGCGTAGACGATCGGGAAGTCCATCTGTTCCGGCGTGGCACCCAGCCGATCGAACAGATCCCAGACCTGTTCCACCACCCACTCGGGGCGCGAACCGGGACGGTCGACCTTGTTGATCACCACGATCGGCTTGAAGCCCATCGCGAACGCCTTCTGCGTCACGAAGCGAGTCTGCGGCATCGGGCCATCCATCGCGTCGACCAGGATCAGCACCGAGTCGACCATCGACAGCACGCGCTCCACCTCGCCGCCGAAGTCCGCATGTCCCGGCGTGTCGACGATGTTGATGCGGTTGCCCTGCCAGGTGATGGCGGTGTTCTTCGCCAGGATGGTGATGCCGCGCTCCTTTTCCTGGTCGTTCGAGTCCATCACGCGCTCGGCCAGCACGGTGCGCTCGTTGAGCGTGCCGGACTGTTTGAGCAGGCAATCGACGAGGGTGGTCTTGCCGTGGTCGACGTGGGCGACGATGGCGATATTGCGCAGATTTTCGATGGACATGGGATCGACTCGGGTGGCGCTTGGAGCCACCACGTGGGTTATCAGAGGGTTAACCCGTCGATTATACGGATTTATGCGACAACTTGCCCGCATTCGTTGAAGGGGTCATTCAGGGGCGCGATGGTCCGCCTTTGGGGCGGGTGGCCGTGGCCGGCCACCCGCCGG
>NZ_LMHR01000086.1:0-142377 GCF_001428465.1 Rhodanobacter sp. Root179
ATGCCGGAGTTGAGGCAACGCAGGAGCGGTTGCCCGATGTCCGCAAGGCGCGGAAGCGGGGTGCCCCTCTCTTTGGTTACTTTCTCTCGGGCAAGCGAGAGAAAGTGACTCGCCCTCCGAAGGAGGACGAAAGCTCTTCGCTCTGAAACATAAAGCAGGCAAAAAGCATCGTGCGCGAGTGGGCTCCTGCGCGGGACGGCAGGCGGCGGTGGGGTCTTCGTTGAATCAGCCGGTGTTCTGCAAACCCTGCGAGACGCCGTTGACACAGGCGACCAGGGCCTGAAGCACGGCGTCGTCGGCGCGATCGCCGGCGCGCCAGCGCTGCAGCAGGTCGACCTGCAGCAGGCTCATCGGATCGACGTAGGGATTGCGCAGGCGGATCGAGGCGGCCAGGCGCGGGTCGCCCTGCAGCAGGGCGTCGCTGCGCTTCAGTCGCAGCAGCCAGTGGCGGGTGCGGGCGAACTCGTCGCGGATCAGGCCGAAGAATTCGTCGTGCAAGGGACCGGACAGTTTCGAGAACGCCTCGGCGATGTCGAGGTCGCACTTGGCCAGCACCATCTCCACGTCATCGAGCAGGTTGGCGAAGAACGGCCAGTCGCGCGCCATCTCGGCCAGCGCGTCCTCGCCGAATTCGCCGGCGCCCTGCTCCAGCGCGCTGCCCAGGCCGTACCAGCCGGGCAGGATCGAGCGGCACTGGGTCCAGGCGAACACCCACGGGATCGCGCGCAGATCCTGCACGCCGCGCATGCTGCGGCGACTGGCCGGCCGCGAGCCCAGGGTCATCTGCTCGATCACGTCGACCGGGGTGGCGCTGCGGAAATAGTCGACGAAGCCAGCGCGCTCGACGAAGGCGCGGTAGGTCTTGCGGCTGGCCGCGGACAAGGCGTCCATCTGCTCGCGCCAGCGCTGTTCGCGCGGCTCGCTTTCGCGTGGACGCAGGCTGGCGCGCAGCACCGCACCGACCGTCTGTTCGAGGTTGCGCAGCGCCAGCGCGCGGATGCCGTACTTGCGATGGATCACCTCGCCCTGTTCGGTCACCCGCAGCACGCCGGCCACCGCGCCCCGCGGCGAGGACATCAGCGCCGGCGTGATGCGCGCGCCGCCGCGGCTGGCCGAGCCGCCGCGGCCGTGGAAGAAGGCCAGCTGGATGCCCGCTTCGTTCGCCACTTCGAGCAGTTCCACCTGGGCGCGTTGCAGGCCCCAGCGCGAGGCCAGCGTGCCGCCATCCTTGCCGCTGTCGGAATAGCCCAGCATCACCCACTGCTGGTCGCCGCGTGCGGCGAGGTGGCGACGGTAGACCGGATCGTCGAGCAGGGCCCGCAGCGTGGCCGGCGCGTTCTTCAGGTCGTCGACGGTCTCGAACAGCGGAGCAATGTTGAGCGGCACGTCCTTCGTCTCGTCGACCAACCCGCCCCGCCGCGCCAGCGCCAGCACCGCCAGCACGTCGGCGGCGCTGCGGGCCATGCTGATGATGTACAGGCCGGTGGCGTCGACGCCGTGGCTTTCCCGGCTGTCGCGCAAGGTGGTGAACACGGCTTGCAGCGATGTGGCGCTGTCATCGTCGCTGTCGGGAAACCTCGCCTCGCCGCTGGCGTACGGGCGCAGTCGCTCGGCGCGCTCGGCGCCATCGCGGCCGGCCCAGCCCGCGTCGCCGAGCAACGCGGCCAGGGCGTCGTCGTGCACGCGCGAGTCCTGGCGCACGTCGAGTCGGGCCAGGTGGAAGCCGAAACTGCGCACACGGCACAGCAGGCGCTCGACCGAGTAGGCGCCGGCATGGACGCCGTGATGCTGCAGCAGGCTGTCGGCGATCAGCTGCAGGTCGTCGAGCAATTCCTGGCTGGACGCATAGCCGTCCGTTTGCTGGTCCTGGGTCAGTGCCAGCCGCGCACCGATCAGCTGCAGCAGGCAGCGGTACGGCATGTCGGCGTGCCGCGGGCGGATCTGTGCCGCGGCATCGGGAAAGCGCGTCCGGTAGTCCGCCACGCGCGCCAGCAGGGCGCCGGTGACCGCGACCCGGCCTTCGGTCTGGCTGAGCGATCGCGCCAGCGCGGCCACGTCTTCGCGATAGCGCTCGATGACCATCGTGCGCTGCGAGTCGAGGCAGTCGGCGATGGTGTTGGCACCCACGTTCGGATTGCCGTCCATGTCGCCGCCGACCCAGCTGGCGAAACGCAGCAACTGCGGCAGCTTGATCGCAAGGCCGTAGGTTTCCTGCAACGCCTGGGCCAGCGACTCGTACAGCGCCGGCACGATCCGGTACAGCGGGTTGGTCAGGTAGAAGTCCACGTGCTCGCGCTCGTCCTGCACGCTGGGCCGCACCGGCGAGGCCTCGGCGGTCTGCCAGCCGGCGGACAACGCCATGTAGATGCGCTGGTCGTCCTCGCGGCATTCCTGCGGCGTGCGCTGGGGATCGAAGCCATCGATCAGCGAGGCCACGATCGCCTGTTCCTTCTCCAGCAGCGAGCGACGCACGGCCTCGGTGGGATGCGCGGTGAACACCGGCTCGATCCACAGCCGGTCGAGCCAGCCGACCAGCTCGTCGGCGCCGACGCCTTCAGCCTTCAGCCGACCCAGCACGGCGAGCAGCGATTCGGGCTGCGGCGCGCTGCCCTCGCGCTGGTAGTCGCGGCGGCGACGGATGCGATGCACCCGCTCGGCGGTGTTGACGGCCTGGAAGTAGGTGGCGAACGCGCGCGCCAGCGCCTCGGCCTGGGCGGCGTCCTGGCCTGCCAGCGAGTCGGCCAGCTCGTCCACCGAAGCACCTTCGCGGCGGCGATGGATGGCCGCGATGCGCACCTGCTCGACCCGCTGGAAGAAAGTGCCGCCGCCCTGCTCGGCCAGCATCCGGCCGACCATCGCGCCGAGCCGGCTGACGTCCTCGCGCAGCGGGCCGTCCGGCGGCAGGAATTCGGGTTCGCGACTCTGTTCCACGCGGTGGCTCCCTGGCTGGTCAAGCCTCCAGCCTAACCAATCCTGATCCGGGAGACACCCGACGATGCGGCATAAGCTCATGTCTGCCGCTACAATGCGTCCTTTGCACTGCCCGCCGAGGGGCGCTGCGACCGTTGGTAGTGAAGGCGGATCCATCCGCAAAACCCCGCACATCCCTGGTGCGGACTCTTCACGACAACGGCCAGGCTCGGCGCGGCACGTTCCACAACGGCGCCCGGTTGCTTTACGCGAGCCCCTTCGCGAAGAAAGACCGGCCAACCATGGCCGGACTCTTCAAAAAAGCTCGCACTAACCGGAGATATCCATGAACGCCGCACTGAAAGAAAACACCCACGACTACAAGATCCGCGACATCTCGCTCGCCGATTTCGGCCGCAAGGAACTGGACATCGCCGAGCACGAGATGCCCGGCCTGATGTCGATCCGCCGCAAGCACGCCACCGCCCAGCCGCTGAAGGGCGTGCGCGTGACCGGTTCGCTGCACATGACGATCCAGACCGCGGTGCTGATCGAGACGCTGAAGGACATCGGCGCCGACGTGCGCTGGGCCTCGTGCAACATCTTCTCGACCCAGGACCACGCCGCGGCCGCGATCGCCGCCACCGGCACGCCGGTGTTCGCCTGGAAGGGCGAGACGCTGGAAGAGTATTGGGACTGCACGCTGGACGCGCTGTCCTTCCCCGACGGCAAGGGCGGCTTCCTCGGCCCGCAGCTGGTGGTCGACGACGGCGGCGACGTGACGCTGCTGATCCACAAGGGCTACGAGCTGGAGAACGGTTCGAAGTGGGTCGATGAAAAAGCCTCCTCGCACGAGGAGCAGGTCATCAAGAACCTGTTGAAGCGCGTGCACGTCGAGCGCCCGGGCTACTGGCACACCGTGGTCAAGGACTGGAAGGGCGTCTCCGAGGAGACCACCACCGGCGTGCATCGCCTGTACCAGCTGGCCGAAGCGAAGTCGCTGCTGATCCCGGCGATCAACGTCAACGACTCGGTGACGAAGTCCAAGTTCGACAACCTGTACGGCTGCCGCGAGTCGCTGGCCGATGGCCTGAAGCGCGCGATGGACGTGATGCTGGCCGGCAAGGTCGCCGTGGTCTGCGGCTACGGCGACGTGGGCAAGGGCTGCGCGCACTCGCTGCGTGCCTACGGCGCCCGCGTGGTGGTCACCGAGATCGATCCGATCAACGCACTGCAGGCGGCGATGGAGGGCTTCGAGGTCAACACCGTCGAATCGACCTTGGGCCGCGGCGACATCTACGTCACCACCACCGGCAACAAGGACGTGCTGCGGCTCGATCACCTGAAGGCGATGAAGGACCAGGCCATCGTCTGCAACATCGGCCACTTCGACAACGAGATCCAGGTCGACGCGCTGAACGCGATGGCCGGCGTGACCAAGCTCAACATCAAGCCGCAGGTGGACAAGTACACCTTCTCCGACGGCCGCGCGATCTTCCTGCTGGCCGAAGGCCGGCTGGTCAACCTGGGCTGCGCCACCGGCCACCCCAGCTTCGTGATGTCCAACTCGTTCGCCAACCAGACGCTGGCCCAGATCGACCTGTGGGAGCATAAGGACAGCTACGAGAACAAGGTCTACATCCTGCCGAAGAAGCTGGACGAGGAAGTCGCCCGCCTGCACCTGGAGAAGATCGGCGTGAAGCTGACCACGCTCAGCGACGAGCAGGCGAAGTACCTCGGCGTGCCGGTGGAAGGTCCGTACAAGCCGGATCACTACCGCTACTGATGTAGCCGGGAATGGGGAATAGAGAATGGGGAATCGCCCCGGTTCTCCTGCACAACGGGACGCAGCGATGCGTCCCGTTTTTTTATGCATCTCTCGTGATCCCCAAGCCAGCCAAAGCGTCCACGCTTTGACCATTCTCCATTCCCGATTCCCCATTCCGTGTTCGGCTATCTATCGCTTCATCGCGAAACAAAGATATATACTCCCCGGCACCGCCCACCGGATGCCCAGCGATGCCGTCGATCAGCTTCGAATTCTTTCCACCCAAGACCGACGAGCAACGCGCGCAGCTGGATCGCGCGGCGCAGCTGCTGAAGGCGCACCAGCCGGAATACGCCTCGGTGACGTTCGGCGCCGGCGGCTCCACGCTGAGCTATACCGGCGACACCGTGGCGCGGCTGCACGCGCAGCATGGCCTGCCGGTGGCGCCCCACCTGTCCTGCATGGGCGGCACCAAAGCCGAGATCGCCGCACTGCTGGACGGTTATCGCGCGGCCGGTTATCGACGGCTGGTGGCGCTGCGCGGCGACATGCCCTCGGGCATGGCCACGGCGGGCGACTTCCGTTACGCGGCCGAGCTGGTGGCCTTCATCCGCGCGCACTGCGGCGACCACTTCCACATCGAGGTGGCGGCGTATCCGGAAACCCATCCGCAGGCCGACGACGCGCTGCGCGACCTGCAGCATTTCAAGGCCAAGGTCGACGCCGGCGCGAACGGGGCGATCACCCAGTATTTCTTCAACCCCGATGCGTATTTCCGCTTCGTCGACGACGTGCGCAAGCTGGGCGTCGAGGTGCCGATCGTGCCGGGCATCATGCCGATCACCAACTTCAGCCAGCTGCGACGCTTCTCCGAGATGTGCGGCGCGGAGATCCCGCGCTGGATCTCCAAGCGCATGCAGGCCCACGGCGACGACGCCGATGCCGTGCGCGCGCTCGGTGCCGAAGTGGTGGCGCAACTGTGCCGGCGCCTGCTCGACGGCGGTGCGCCCGGCCTGCACTTCTACACGCTGAACCGGGCCCGCGCCACGCAAGCGGTACTACAGCAACTTTCCTGAGACGCGGTGGCGGGTATGCTGGCGCGATGTATCGCCTGGCCACCCTGCTCTGCCTGATCGCGCTTGCCTGGGCCGCGCCCGTCGCGGCGCAGACGCCGATCCATCGCTGCATCGGCGCCAATGGCAGTGCGGTCTTCACCGACCAGCCTTGCGCCGCGCTGCAGGCCACCCCAGCCAGTCGTGTCGCCGCGTCGGCACCCGCCGTGACCGCCACCACCACGCCAACCCTGTGCGCCGCCACTCTGGGTGCGTTGCGCCAGGGCGTGATCGATGCCTTCGCCAGCCATGACGCCAACCGGCTGGCGGGCATGATGCTGTGGGACGGCTACGGCCGCGGCGCGGCCGTAGCCGACATCCAGTCGCTGACCCGGCTGATGAAACAGCCATTGCTGGACGTGAAGGCGCCCGACGAGTCCGCCGCGGCGCCGGCATCGGCCAGCAGCCTCGCCGATCCATTCGCCATGAACGTCGACCCAGCCCCGACAGCGCCAGCACACAATCAGCTGGTGGTGCACACCGCCGACAGCGACGGCAACGGCAACTCGCGCGAACTGCGCTTCGACATCGTCCACCAGGCCGGCTGCCTGTGGTTGCGCAACGCTGAATGAAGGCGCCCATTGACGCCGGCTCTGCCGACAGCAGTTATCATGGGCGGTCCCCATTGGAGAATCGACATGGCCCAGCAGTACCCCGAGTGGATCTGGCAGAACGGTGAGATCAAGCCGTGGGCCGAGGCGACCACCCACGTGATGTCCCACGCCCTGCACTACGGTTCGTCGGTGTTCGAAGGCATCCGCAGCTACGCCACCCCCGACGGCGCCGCGATCTTCCGCCTGACCGACCACATCAACCGGCTGTACCAGTCGGCCAAGATCTACGACATGGCGCTGCCGTACACGGCTGACGAACTGGCTGCGGCCTGCCGCGCGGTGATCAAGAAGAACGGCCTGGGCGCGTCCTACCTGCGCCCGGTGGCCTACCGGGGCCTGGGCGGCTTCGGCCTGTCCGCGGAAACCCCGATCGACGTCGCGGTGGCGGCATGGCCGATGGGCCCGTACCTGGGGCCAGAGGCCCTGGAAAACGGCATCACCGCCTGCGTGTCCAGCTGGCAGCGCTTCGCGCCGAACACCATCCCGGCCGGCGCCAAGGCCGGCGGCAACTATCTTTCCGGTCAGCTGATCGCACGCGAAGCGCGTCGCCTCGGCTTCGGTGAGGGCATCGCGCTGGCCTCCAGCGGCCTGCTCAGCGAAGGTGCCGGCGAGAACCTGTTCCTGGTCTTCGATGGCGTGCTGCACACCACCCCGGCCAGCGCCTCGATCCTCACCGGCATCACCCGCGACACGCTGAAGACACTGGCCCGCGAAGACGGCATCGAAGTGGTCGAACGCGACCTGCCGCGCGAATACCTCTACCTCGCCGACGAGATCCTGATGTGCGGCACCGCCGCCGAAGTCACCCCGATCCGCTCGGTCGACGGCAAGCAGGTCGGCAACGGCACCGCCGGCCGCGTCACCCGCCGCCTGCAGGAACTGTTCTTCGGCCTGTTCGACGGCCGCACCCACGACAAGTGGGGCTGGCTGGAGCAGGTCTGAGTCAAGAGCGACCCCCTCCCAACCTCCCCCTGCACGCAGGGGGAGGAGCAACGCCGCCCAGCTCCCTCCCTTGCACGCAGGGGGAGGAGCAACGCCGCCTGACTCCCTCCCCTGCAACGCAGGGGAGGGTTGGGGTGGGGTCGCTTTTGACTCTCGGGAAACAGGAATTCAGCCGAACCTGATGCAGGCGATCGCCCCGTTGGCATCGCTGCGGGGCCGCATCGACACATTCCAGCCATACAGTTCGCACAGCCGGCGCACGATGGCCAGACCCAGCCCGGCACCGCTGCCGCCGGCACCTTCGCCGCGCACGCCGCGCTGGAACAGGCGCTCGGCATCTTCCGGCTTGATGCCCGGGCCGGTGTCGATCACTTCGATGCTGCCGTTGCCCACCACCACCTGCACGCTGCCTTCGAGCGTGTACTTGATCGCGTTGCCGATCAGGTTGGTCAGCGCCACCGACAACACGGAGGCCGGGGCATTCACGCTGACCTGCTGCTCGGTCCGCAGCTCGACGGTGAGCGGCTTGCCGCGCACCTGGGGACGCTGGCTTTCGATCACGTCGGCGGCGACCTTGCCGACCTCGGTGGTTTCGCCGCGGGTCGGGCCACGCCGCTCGGCGCGTGACAGCAGCAGCAAGGCCTCGATCAGCTCGGTGGCCTGGCGCGAGGCGCGCTCGATCCGCTTCAGCCGCTCGCTCAGCTTTTCCGTGAGATCGGGCGATCCCTGCAGCAATTCGGTGGTACTGGCGATCACCGCCAGCGGCGTGCGCAGTTCGTGGCTGACGTCGGAATTGAATTCGCGGTCGCGCTCGACCATCGCCGTGAGCCGCGCCGAATACTCGTCCAGCGCATGCGCCAGCTCGCCCACCTCGTCGTCGGCGAAATGCTGGGCCAGGGGCTCGGCCTTGCCGGCCTTGCGGAAATCGCGCAGGCGGTTGGCCAGCTCGCTGACCGGCTTGAGCACCTTGCGCGACAGCCACAGGCCAATGGCCAAAGACAGCAATCCGAAAAGAAAAACGGCGCCGATCACGCTGGCCAGCAATTGCTGTTTGCCCAGTTCGTCACGCGAAACGTCGTACTGGAGGAAGCTGATGATTCCGTCCATGCGCCGCACGGCCAGCTTGTAATGCCGCGTGCGCCCGTCCGCTTGCGGCTCGTAGATGTCGTGCACGCCGGTGTCGAGGTTTTGCCAGTCGAGAGGCGCCTTGTAGATCGTTCGGTCGCTCCACGAGGCGGCTTTGACGATGTCGAACGAGGGCGCGCGATCCGGGTGGGCGCGCACTTGCGCGTTGAGGTGGTCAACCTCGTCCTGCAGGCTCGAAGTGATCAGTTGATCCTCGAGGCGGGTGCGGATATTCAACGCGGCGAACGCAAACAACGCGCTGAGGCCGAAGCCGAACAGCGTGAAGGAAAGGATCAACCGAAAACGAAGCTTACGCCTGGACTGCATCCGGCTCGACCATCCGATAGCCAATGCCGTGCCGCGTGTGGATCAGCGGCTTCTCGAAGGGTTTGTCGATCGCGGCGCGCAGACCGTGGATATGCACGCGCAACGAATCGCTGTCGGGTAGTTCCTCGCCCCACACCTTCTGTTCCAGGTCCTGCCGGGTGACCACCGAGGGACTGGCTTCCATCAGCGCCTGCAGCAGCTTCAGACCGATCGGGTTCAACTGGATCGACTTGCCTTCGCGATTCACCGTCAGCGTGTCGAGGTTGAAGGTGAGGTCGGCCACTTTCAGAACGCGGCTCTGCGGGCCCTTGCCTCGGCGTGCCAGCACTTCGAGTCGCGCGGCCAGCTCCTGCAGCGCGAACGGCTTGGTCATGTAGTCGTCGGCGCCCGATTCGAAACCGGTCAGCTTCTGCTCCAGCGCGTCGCGCGCGGTCAGCATCAGGATCGGCGTCTGCTTGTGCGCCTCGTGGCGCAACTTGCGGGCGACCTCCAGGCCGTCCATGCCGGGCAGCGTGAGATCCAGCACGATCACGTCGAAATCGTGCACCACGGCCAGATGCAGGCCGGTCACGCCGTCACCCGCGAAATCGACCACGTTACCCCGGTCTTCCAGGTAATCGCCGATGTTGGTCGCGATATCGCTGTTGTCTTCGATCACCAGTACGCGCATGTGTCACTCCTGCGCAGCCGGCTCACGGGCCGGCTGGGGCTGTCAGCTTAACAATCTTGGATGAACGCAGCGCGGCGGCAGCGAAAGAAACCTGAACGCGCGTTCGTGTGGCACTCGTGCGGGCAAGAAAAAGCCCAGATGCGCGACTCGCCGTCGCCCACCTGGGCCCAAGTTACTGCCCCGATACCATCGTCTGCCGGCGCCGCACCCTGCGGGTCGCGGTGTCGCAAAAAACAGTGGAAGCGTTATAGGGCGTGGCGGGTTATGAGCGAGTTAACACCGTGTCAATTCACATCCTGGCGGGAAGCCGACGACGGCCGTCAGGCCTTCGCGGGACGCCGGCGGGCGCGGGTTTCGCCGGGTTTTACGGCAGCCTGCGCTTCCAGCAAGGCCATGATCGCCGCCGCCACATCCACCCCGGTGGCGGCCTCGATGCCTTCCAGTCCGGGCGACGCGTTGACCTCCAGCAGCAGCGGCCCGCGGTTCGAACGCAGCAGGTCCACGCCGGCCACGCCCAGGCCCAGCGCGCCGGCCGCCGCCACCGCGATGCGCTCCTCGTCGGCGCTCAGCGTGGCCGCCTTCGCACTGCCGCCGCGGTGCAGGTTGGCGCGGAAATCGCCGGGGCTGGAGTCGCGCTGCATCGCCGCGACCACCTGGTTGCCGACCACGAAGCAGCGCAGGTCGCTGCCCTTGGCCTCGGCGACGAACTCCTGCACCAGGAAGTTGGCGTACAGGCCGCGGAACGCCTCGATCACGCTCTGCGAAGCCGCGCGCTTCTCGGCCAGCACCACGCCGGTGCCCTGGCTGCCCTCGTTCAACTTGATCACGTGCGGCGGATCGCCGAGCAGGGCCAGCACGTCCTCGGTGTCGTCGGGGTTGTCGCCGAACACGGTCACCGGCATGTCGATGCCCTGGGCGGCCAGGATCTGCAGGCAGCGCAGCTTGTCGCGCGCCCGCAGCACTGCGTCGGACGGGTTCGGCGTGTACACGCCCATCATCTCCAGCTGGCGCAGCACGGCGGTGCCGTAGAAGGTGCTGGAGGTGCCGATGCGCGGGATCACCGCATCGATGTCGCGCACCTCCTTGCCCTTGAAGCGGATCGACGACGCACCCGGCGCGATGCGCACGTAGCAGCGCAGCGGATCGAACACCCGCACCACGTGCCCGCGCACGCGCGCGGCCTCGACCAGGCGCTTGGTCGAATACAGTCGGGTATTGCGCGACAGGATCGCAATTTTCATGGGCAGGCCGTCATCGGGATGGCGCGGTCGTGGTCGACGGCCGCGGCTGGGTATAGGAAAGCGCCGGGTCCACCGCAACGCGCCCGCTCAGCGCACTGCGACCCAGCAACATCGGAAACAGCATATGCCGGCGATCGGTGAGATTGACGTCGATCTCGAATCGCTGCCCGGCCAGTTCTACCGCAGTGCGAATGAACCAGCGCTCAGTGCGGCGGCCGCCGGTATCGGTGACCGTGCGCCGATCCAGCGCAGGCGCTTCGCAACTGATCGCCAGCGGCGAGCGCCGCCCCACGTGCAGGCTGAAGCGCAGCCAGGTATCGCCGTCGCGCTGGAAGGTTTCGAGGGTGTCCACGTGCAGCGAACTGCTGCGCGCCCCGGTATCGAGCTTGGCCTTGAGCAGGGGAATGCCCAATTGCGGCAACGCCAGCCGCTCCCGCCAGCCCAAGGTAATCAGATCCGCCATGTGGGTTGTGGAAAGCTCGGGGATCGATGCAGCGGGGAGTGGAGCGGGTGAAGGGAATCGAACCCTCGTCAGTAGCTTGGGAAGCTACAGCTCTACCATTGAGCTACACCCGCACTTGGCCGGCGGATGGTAACCCGGGATTCGCGTGGTTGGAAGGCGGCGTCAGGAGCGACCCCACCCCGGCCCTCCCCTACGAGCAGGGGAGGGAGCAATGGCCAGGAGCGGCGCACCCAACGGGTGCTGAACAATCGCCTGCGCATACTCGGCGCGGGGTCATCGTTTGGTCGACACTGCGCGTTCACGACCCCATGACGAAACCCCGCCCCGCTCCCGCCTCATCTGCACTTGCCAAGGAGAGCCGCATGTCCAGGTTTGCCGAGTCCCCTGTTTCATGGCGCCGCTACCGGCGCGTGCTGGCGGTGTTGCTGCTGTGCCTGGTCGCCGGATTGGCGCAGGCGCAATCCGACGCCCCATCCGACGCCGATGACAGCGCCGACCCGCCGACCCGGGTGGCGCGCCTGTCGTATGTCGGCGGCGACCTGGGCTTCCTGCCTTCCGGCGCGAAGGACTGGAGCGACGCCAACGTCAACCGCCCGCTGACCACCGGCGACAAACTCTCCAGTGCGGCGGGCACGCGCGCCGAGCTGGAGTTCGACGGCGGCGCCCTGCGCATCGACGGCCAGTCCGACCTCGGCCTGCTCGACCTCAACGACCAGCTGGCGCAGATCGAGCTGACCCAGGGCAGCCTGAGCCTCACCGTGCGCCGGCTCGGCGACGGCGAAAGCTACGAGATCGACACCCCCGCGGTGGCCTTGGTGGTGGACCAACCCGGCACGTTCCGCGTCGACGTCGATCCGCGCGACGGCAGCACGCGCATCGCGGCGCTAGATGGCGCCGCCACCGTGTTCGGCGAGAACAACGCCCAGCGCTCGATCAATCCCGGCCGCAGCTACCGCTTCACCGACGCCAGCCTGAGCATGGTGACGATCAGCGACATCGCCGGCGGCGACGCCTTCGATCGCTGGGCCAGCGAGCGCGATCGCCGCTACGCACAGTCCGACAGCAGCCAGTACGTCTCCGACGACGTGGTCGGCTACCAGGACCTGGACCAGTACGGCGCCTGGCAGGACAGCAGCGAATACGGCGCCGTGTGGTATCCGCGCAACGTCGGTTCGGACTGGGCGCCGTACCGCAACGGACACTGGACCTACATCGCGCCCTGGGGATGGACCTGGATCGACGACGCGCCCTGGGGTTACGCGCCGTACCACTACGGTCGCTGGGCCTACACCCAGCGCGGCTGGGGCTGGATTCCCGGCCCCCGCGGCGTGCGTGCAATCTACGCGCCGGCACTGGTCGCCTTCGTCGGTGGTGGTGGCTGGTCGGTGGGCATCGGTGGCGCGCCGGTGGGCTGGTTCCCGCTGGGCCCGGGCGACATCTACAACCCGTGGTATCGCTGCGGCCGCCGCTATTACACCCGCGTCAACGTGCACAACATCCGCGTGCGCGGCGGACACGATCCGCGGCGCGACGTCGACGACCACTACAACCGCTATCGTCGCGGCGACTTCGCCCGCGGCGACCACCATCGCGGCGCGCCTCGCGGTTTCACCGCGGTGTCCGGCGACAACTTCGCCGGCGGTCATCGCGTGAAGGGCAATCGCCTGCATGTCGATCCGCGCAAGCTCACCGACACGTCGTTGCGCACGCGCGACATCGCCGGCGTGCGTCCCACCGACCGCGGCGACCACGGGCCGCGCACCACCCACGTGCGCAACCTCCCCGCCGGCGGCTTCACCCGCGAGGTGGTCGCCCGTCGCGCGCCACCGAACATCCACGACGCCCCCGTGCCGAACCACGGCAAGCTGACGGGCGACACCTCCAGCGGACGGGTGCGCGTGCTGGGCAGCCAGGGCCCGGCGCGACGCCCGCCGATGGCCGATCGCGACGGTGGCAACGTGCGCCGCACCGCGCCCGCAACGGCGCAATTGCCGACGGTACCTCGCATCACGCCGGCCACTCGCGAAGACCGCATGAACAATGCCCGTGACGACGGCGAACTGCGCTCGGCCCGCTTCGCGCATCCACCCAGTCCTTACGGTGCCGACCGCCGCGAAAGCATGCAACGTCCCGGAGTGAGCTACATCGCCCCGAGTCCGCCCACGCCGGCGGTCAACGAGCGCGCGCCCCGCCCGATGCCGCCGACCCGGCGCGACGATGCGCGCGTGGTGCCGTATGACCGCGCGCGATTCCAGCGCGTGACACCGCAGCAGCCCGTCACCACGCCCGCGCGCAGCGAGCCCGAACCACGCCGCTTCGAACGTCCGCAGCCACGCTTCCAGCGCCCCGAACCCATGCAGCGCGAGCCCATGCGCGAAGCGCCGCGACCACAACCCCGTCCCAGCGCGCCACCGCCGCCGCGCTACCAGCCGCAGCAACGCCCGGCACCGCGAGTCGAAGCACCCAGACCGCAGCAGAACACGTCGCGGCCATCACCGAGAAAGGGCGCCGAGCGGCTGGATCGGGAAGATCGGCGGCACTAGGGGCAAGAGCGGCCCCCACCCCAGCCCTCCCCTACTTCGCAGGGGAGGGAGTGGAACGCACAGCCTCAGGCTAGGCCCCCTCCTCTGCTCGCAGGGGAGGGTCGGGGTGGGGTGCGCTTTTGACTTTGCGCTTGAGGCGAAGAGCGTCCAACGCATCCGGCATCAGCCGACGCCGGCACAAGCCCTACAATAGGCGGATGTCCGAGCCCACCGACTCCCCCACACCCGATTACATGCGCCGCATCCGCAGCTTCGTGCTGCGCGAGGGCCGCATGACGCCCGCGCAGCAGCGCGCCTTCGACACCTTGTGGTCGCGCTTCGGCATCGACTACCGCGGTGCGCCGCACAACTTCACCGCCAGCTTCGGCCGCAGCGCGCCGCTGGTGCTGGAGATCGGCTTCGGCAACGGTGAGGCGCTGGCCTGGGCCAGCGAGCACGACCAGGCCCGCGACTTCCTCGGCGTGGAAGTGCACGGCCCCGGCGTGGGCCGGCTGATGAACGCACTGGCCGCCCGCGACGCCAGCAATGTGCGCATCTACAAACACGATGCGGTGGAAGTGCTGGAATACGAGATCACGCCGGGCACGCTGGCCGAGGCGCGCATCTGGTTTCCCGACCCGTGGCACAAGAAGCGCCACAACAAACGTCGCCTGATCCAGCCCGAATTCGTCGCCCTGCTCGCCTCGCGCATGGCCCCGAACGGCCTGCTGCACCTGGCCACCGACTGGCAGCCCTACGCCGAACACATGCTCGAAGTGATGGAAGCCGCCCCCGCCTGGCGCAACCAGCTCGGCGCCGGGCAGTACGCCGAGAAACCCGAGTGGCGCATCGAAACCCACTTCGAACGGCGCGGGCTGAAGCTGGGGCATGGGGTTTGGGATTTGCTTTACCGGAAAGTCTGAGCAAGAGCGTGACCCCACCCCAACCCTCCCCTACTTCGCAGGGGAGGGAGAAAAGCTGCGAGCTCGCCGGAACTACTCCCTCCCCTACAACGTAGGGGAGGGCCGGGGTGGGGTCACGCTCTTGACCTCTCCTCCAGCACCCGAAAAATCTCCCCCACCACATCCTCCGTGCGCAGCAGCACATCGTCATTCCAGAAGCGCAGCACGCAATAGCCCTCACGCTCGAGAGCTTCCGTGCGTCGCCGGTCGTACTCGACTGCGTCCAGGTGCTGGCCGCCATCCAGCTCGACCACCAGCCGCGCGGGCACGCAGATGAAGTCCACGATGTAACTGGCCAGCGGATATTGCCGCCGGAACTTGTGGCCGGCCAGTTGGCGATGCCGCAGGTGTTGCCACAGACGCCGCTCGGCATCGGTCCCTTCATTGCGCAGGCGGCGGGCACGGATCCACTTGATGTGCATGGCGAGTCCTTTCGCTGGGGGTGGAAAAGCGTAACCCCCTCCCAGCCTCCCCCTGCAAGCAGGGGGAGGAGCAGTACGGCGTGCTCCCTCACCGCATCACATAACTCATCGCAACCGCACTTCTCCCTCCCCTGCTCGCAGGGGAGGGCTGGGGTGGGGTCAAGCTCTTGGGGTCAAGCTCTTGGCCTCAGGTTCACCAGCAACCGCACCACCCCGCTTATACTCACGGACATCCGCCCAGGGACGAATCGACAGCAGCGTGAAGTTTCCACTGCCCCGCCGTATCCACCGCAAGCCGCTGCGCCGCAGGGACGTCAGCTGATGGCGCTCTCGCTCACCCCCGAAATGATCCTGGTGCTCGGGCTGGTGGGTTTCACCATGCTGATGCTGGTGCTGGAGTGGATTCGCGCCGACATGGTGGCGCTGCTGGTGGTGGTGGTGATCGGCCTGACCGGGCTGATTCCGTCCGATCGCGTGTTCAACGGCTTCGCCGGCAACGCGGTGATCGCGATCATCGCGATCATGATCATGGGCGAGGGACTGGACCGCGCCGGCGTGCTGCAGCTCACCGCCAACTTCGTGATGCGCATGGCGCGCGGGGCGGAGTCACGCCTCGGCATGGTGATCAACATGGTCGCCAGCCTGTTCAGCGCGGTGATTCCCAGCCAGGCGCTGGCCGCCCTGATGATCCCGGTCAGCAGCCGGCTCGCCGCGCGCACCGGCGTGCCGATTTCGCGGCTGCTGCTGCCGATGGCGTTCTGCATCCTCACCGCCACCAACACCACGCTGATCGCGAACTCGCCACTGATCGTGCTGAACGACCTGATCGCCAGTGCCAACGTGAACCTGCCGCCGGGCGCGCACACGATCCCGAAGTTCGGCCTGTTCAGCGTGACCCCGGTGGGCCTGGCGCTGGCCGTGGTCGGCATCGCCTATTTCTATTTCTTCGGCCGCAAGCTGCTGCCTGGGCACGAGGACGAACGGCTGAAAGTGACGCCCGGACGCACCGAAAGCTACTTCGCCGAAACCTACGGCATCGTCGGCGAGACCGCCGAGCTCACCGTCACCGCCGAGAGCCCGCTGGTCGGCATGAGCATCGGCGAGGCGGAACAGCTGTACGAGGCGCCGCTGATCCTGGCGATCAAGAGCGGCAACGACGCGCGCATGGCGCCGCCGGCCGACCACGTGATCTGGGTCGGCTCGGTGCTGGGCGTGCTCGGCCCACGCGAGCAACTCAACCAGTTCGCCAACAACCAGCTGTGCCGCCTGTCCACCCGCATGCGCCAGCTGGGCGAGCTGTTCAACCCGAGCCGCGCCGGCATTTCCGAAGTGGTGATTCCACCGGTGTCGCGCTTCATCAAGCACACCGTGGGCGAGCTGCGCCTGCGCAAGCGCTTCGGCATTTCCGTGCTGGCGGTGACCCGCGGCGACAAGGTGCTGCGCGAGGACGTGCGCGGCGTCAGCCTGCGCGCCGGCGACACCGTGGTGCTGCACAGCAACTGGCGCGACCTGTCGCTGGCCGCCGAAGACCGCGACCTGGTCGTGGTCACCGACATCCCCAAGGAACAGCAGCGCCCCGGCAAGATCTGGCAGGCGGTGGGCTTCTTCCTGCTGGCCAAATGCCTGGCCCTGTTCACCAACCTCGACCTGTCGGTGGCGATGATGACCGGCGCGATCGGCATGCTGCTCACCGGCGTGCTGAATATGGACGAGGGCTACAAGGCGATCAACTGGAAGACCATCTTCGTCACCGCCTGCCTGATTCCGCTGGGCTGGTCGATGGACGCCACCGGCACCGCCGCGTGGATCGCCCAGGTGGTGCTGGATCATCTGGGCAGCGCATCGCCGTGGGTGCTGCAGCTGTGCCTGGCCGTGCTCACCCTGCTGTTCTCGCAGGTGATGTCCAACGTGGGCGCCACCGTGATGATGGTGCCCATCGCCATCAGCGTCGCCGTCGCCACCGGCGGCAACCCGTCGGCCTATGCGCTGATCGTCGCCGTATCCTCCTCCAACACCTTCCTGCTCAGCTCCGGCCATCCGGCCCTGATGATGGTCACCGGCCCCGGCGGCTACAAAGGCAGGGACTTCCTGCGCGTGGGCGTACCGCTGACCCTGGTGGTGCTGGTGGTCACGCTGGTGGCGATCAATTTGTTGTTCCGCTAGAGCGAAGAGCGACCCCACCCCGGCCCTTTCTGCGACCGAAGGAAGTCCCCTTGCGGGACGAGCAGGGGAGGGAGCAGAGCGCGAGGCTCCGAGTCGATTCCTCCCCCTGCTTGCAGGGGGAAGTCAGGAGGGGGTGCGCTCTTGATCTTGCTCCCCACCCAAGAGCGACCCCTCAGCTAAAGCACTCCCTGCGGTCGCCCAACCCTCCCCTGCGAGCAGGGGAGGGAGCAGAGCGCGAGGCTCCGAGTCGATTCCTCCCCCTGCTTGCAGGGGGAGGTCAGGAGGGGGTGCGCTTTTGATCTTGCGCTCCACCCCAAGAGCAACCCCTCAGCTAAAGCACTCCCCTACGGTCGCCCAACTCTTTCTGCGACCGAAGGAAGTCCCCTTGCGGGACCTGCAGGGGAGGGAGCAAAACGGCGGCGGCGACTACAATGCGGGGTTACCAACCACTTAGTGGAACGACTGCATGCCCCCACTCCCCTGCTTCAAGGCCTACGACATCCGCGGCCGCGTGCCTGACGAGCTGGACGAAGACCTGGCGCGTCGCATTGGGCTGGCCATGGCCGCACAGCTGGGCCCTGGCCCGGTAGTGCTGGGGCGCGACGTGCGCCTGAGCAGTCCGGCGTTGCAGGCGGCGCTGGCCGACGGTTTCCACGCGGCCGGGCGCGAGGTGCTCGACATCGGCATGGGCGGCACCGAAGAGGTCTACTTCCAGACCATGCACCTGGGCGCCGCCGGCGGCGTGATGGTCACCGCCAGCCACAATCCGATGGACTACAACGGCATGAAGCTGGTGCGCGAAGGCTCGCGGCCGATCAGCGGCGACAGCGGCCTGTTCGCGATCCGCGACTTCGCCGCAAGTCATCAGGCGCCCATCCCCGCCGGCGTCGCCACGCCCCGGGCGATGACCGACAAGTCCGCCTATATCCAGCACCTGCTCGGCTACATCCAACGCGACCGGCTGAAGCCGCTGAAGATCGTGGTCAACGCCGGCAACGGCGGCGCCGGCCTGATCGTGGACCAGCTCGCGCCCCACCTGCCGTTCGAGTTCATCCGCATCCAGCACGAAGCAGACGGCCATTTCCCCAACGGCATCCCCAACCCGCTGCTGCCCGAATGCCGCGCCGCCACCGCCGATGCGGTACGCGCCCATGGCGCCGACTTCGGCGTGGCCTGGGATGGCGACTTCGACCGCTGCTTCTTCTTCGACGCCGACGGCCGCTTCATCGAGGGCTACTACCTGGTCGGCCTGCTGGCCACCGCCCTGCTGGCGCGCCATCCCGGCGGCAAGATCATCCACGACCCGCGACTCACCTGGAACACCATCGAGATGGTGCAGCAGGCCGGCGGCGCCCCCGTGCTCAGCAAGACCGGCCACGCCTTCATCAAGGAACGCATGCGCGCCGAGAACGCCATCTACGGCGGCGAAATGAGTGCCCACCACTACTTCCGCGACTTCGCCTACTGCGACTCCGGCATGATCCCCTGGCTGCTGATCGCCGAACTGGTCAGCACCCGCGGGCTGTCACTGGCCGAACTGGTGGAAGACCGCATGCGCGCCTTCCCCTGCAGCGGCGAAATCAACTTCAAGGTCGCCGACGCACGCGCCGCCACCGAGCGGGTGATGGGCCACTACGCCAGCCAGTCACCCGCCCTCGACCACACCGATGGCATCAGCGCCGACTTCGGCCCGTGGCGCTTCAACCTGCGCAGCTCCAACACCGAACCGCTGCTCCGGCTCAACGTGGAGTCGCGTGGCGACGTGGCGTTGATGCAGGAACGCACGGGGGAGATTTCGGCGTTGATTGCGGGGGCGTAGAGCCGGGGCGAAGAGCGACCCCACCCCAGCCCTCCCCTACTTCGCAGGGGAGGGAGCAAGGCACGGAGCTTCGGGCTCGTCCCTCCCTTGCGCAGCAGCCTCGGGCTCGATCTCTCCCCCTGCGCAGCAGGGGGAGGTTAGGAGGGGGTGCGCTCTTGACGTTGCACTTCATTGAAGACCCGCCCTCCCTGCGACCCGACGAAGCCCGCCCTCAACAAGCAACACCACGCGCAAAACACGCCCACTCCCGCAAAACTTGCAACGAAACGACGCACGTCCCTCCCATCCATCGATCCAGAATCCTCACCCACACCCCGTTCACCTACACCACCCAAGCCTGAACGCCCTCGCCAGTCTCCCCGATTCAGCCGTCCATACCTGATAAGATTGGAAACCCTTGATGCCCATCACGGATCAAGGCGGCTCTTTCTGACACCAGGGGGCCGGGTTGCTGTAGAGCCTGAGTACGGTTGGTGGAACGGCGGCGCTGTTCCGGACAGCCGGGTCCAGGCCTCGATGTTGCCCGGTTGGTGTCCGCAAAGAGCTGGCCTTAACCAAAATGTCCACTGCCGGCAAGGTAGAGGACTCATAAAAAGGCGACACTCTCCGTCCACCCGGATCGTGCTGTTTTGAAATAGTCCACAGGGATACTGGAGACTCATAACTCATGCAGGACACACGGATGATTCTTGCTTGCGTGGCAACGGCCATCACCTCGCTCGTCGCGATCATCGCCCTGCGGCGGTTCGCGGGCGCGCTTGGACTGGTGGACCACCCCAACGAACGCAAGCATCACGTCGGCAGCGTGCCGCTGGTCGGCGGCCTGGCCATCTTCATCGGCGTGCTGGTGGGTGCCTGCATCTGGGGCCGGTTCCAGCTGTTCGGCCAGGTGCTGCTGGGTACGTCATGCGTGCTGGTACTGCTGGGCGCACTGGACGACCGCTCCGACCTCAGCGTGCGCACCCGCCTGCTGGTGCAGACCATCCTGATCCTGACCGTCATCGGCAGCACCGGCGTCTACATCCATTCCCTGGGACACATCTTCGGTTACGAGCTCACGCTGGGCTGGGTCGGCATCCCGCTCACCGTGGTGGCCGTGATCGGCCTGCTCAATGCTTTCAACATGATGGACGGCATCGACGGCCTGGCTGGCAGCCTGGCCCTGGTCAGCATCGCCGCGATCGTGCTGTTCGCCGGCCCCCACGCGCTGCGCGGATCGCTGGCCCTGATCACCCTGCTGGCCATCGCCGCCATCCCTTACCTCTTCGCCAACCTCGGCCTGATGGGTCGCAAGATCTTCATGGGCGACGCCGGCAGCATGGTGCTTGGCTACCTGCTGGCCTGGACCCTGATCCGCCTCAGCCAGGAACCTCACAGTCAACTTTCGCCGGTCGACGTACTCTGGTGCGTGGCCCTGCCCGTGCTGGACACCCTGGCCGTGATGTACCGCCGCCTGCGCCAGGGCAAGTCGCCGTTCAAGCCCGATCGCGGCCACATCCACCACATCCTGATGGGCATGGGCCTGGGTCCGCGCGCCAGCCTGGTAGCGTTGGTCGCACTGGCGGCGTCGATG
The DNA here is from genome assembly GCF_001428465.1 of Rhodanobacter sp. Root179. Classification (NCBI taxonomy): domain Bacteria; kingdom Pseudomonadati; phylum Pseudomonadota; class Gammaproteobacteria; order Lysobacterales; family Rhodanobacteraceae; genus Rhodanobacter; species Rhodanobacter sp. Root179. Next base: position 20,634 of record NZ_LMHR01000086.1, read on the forward strand.
GCCTTTCTTGGCAGCGTGACCAGTTCACTGGGATTGGGTTCTGGCACCAACCTCGCAGCGTTCTGCATTTTCTCCATGGTCTATACAGTCACGGTCACGCGGATCTGGGTTCGCCAGCAAGCCGGGAAAGGCATGCACATGGCCAAACCGCTCGCCGCCAATGACGACCACGTCGTCCGGCTCGCGCGCCAGCGTGTCAACAGGGATTCCGTCGCCGAGGCGGATTGACCCCTCTTAGTCGTGGATCACTTGCTGGACCGTTTGAACTCGCCGATCTGGCAGTCGTGTCTTGTCGCGGGGATCGGGCTGGCTTTGCTGGTTTTGCGGCGCTATCGAACCGGCTGGCCATTCCTGTTGATTGCCGCTGCCTGGCTCTATCTCTGCTCCACTCCGGCCTTCGTTGGCCTGATGCGCGACAATCTCGAGTCGCCATATCCCTATTCGCCAGCAAGCACCTACCCCATCGTCGATGCCATCGTGGTCTTCGGCGGCGATGGCATGCCCGATCCGAAAACCGATTGGACAGCTGACCCGAACAGGATCAGCCGCAATCGCCTGGGCTTTGCCTATCAGCTCTACCGCGCAGGACGCGCACCGATCATGGTGCTGTCGGCCAACAAGGGTGGCGCGATCAAGATGGCCCGGATACTCGAAACAAAAGGGCTGCCGAAGGCGGCGTTGAGGGTCGAGCGCCAGGCCGACAGCACCTACCAAAACGCGCTGTACTCCTCACGCATCCTCAAACAGGAAAAGCTTGGCCGCGTTCTCCTGGTGACCTCGCCCTATCACATGCCTCGCGCACTTGCGGTACTTCGCGAACAGGATATCGACGCCACCCCTGCGCCGACCATGCCCCAAGTGAAGCCCACCATCGAGGGCAATGCCTGGTTGCCTCATCGTTCTGCCTTGTTGCGCAGTCATACCTATCTACACGAATACCTGGGCTTGTTCGCCTATGGACTGTGTGGCTGGACCTGAGCCAACGTTTGCACATACACAGTTGACTGTTCTCCCTGGTGAACCGCCACCTGATCGGTCGGTACAGCCCCCATCCGCCGATAGAACTTGTGCGCGGGCGCCAGTGCCTCTCCCACAATGATCCTGAAGGACAGAATGCCGGTTTTCCGAAAATGCTCTTCCAGTCGACGATACAGCCGCTCGGCAACCTGCTGCCCACGGCAGGATGGGTCGACCGCGATACTCAGCAATTCGGCCTCCGGCAGGTTCGGCGGCAGGCTGTGGCCGCGGCTGTAGCGCAGGATTTCGAGAATCCGCAGGATGCGTCCCGGCCGCACCAGTGAGGGCAGCAGGGCGACTCCGAGGCGGAATGGCGAACGCAACATGCGCTTGTAGATGGCGCCCATGCCGCAACCACCCGCCACAAAGCCGACGACGCGACCGTCGCGCTCTTCGACTAGCAACACGCTGGCCGGCGCCTCGTCGATCGCCTGATACATCAGTGCGACAAAGCCCGTACCCAACGTCGCCAGGAAACCTTTGTTGATGTTGTCCACATGCAACCGGGCAACCTGCTGATAGAGATCACGGCGTTCCATCGAGCCTCACACCACGCCCGACAAGGCTGCGGGCTCAACCGGCAAGCCTGGGAAAACCTTCTTCACGATGGACGACTTCGGGAACAGGACTACCCACGCGGTGATCACGATGCACATCACGTAGGTGCGCAAACCCTGGTTCGCGACGTACCACTCTTCCAATGCACCCTTGTACGGCATGATCACGTCGTCGTAGAACTTCTCCGGCTCCACGCTGGCGTGCATCAATTCCTCTTCGTCGCGGAACACGATCGAGCCGATGCCGGACAATCCCGGACGCACCTTGATGATCTGAACCTGCGACGTGGTCGGAAAAGCGTCGAAGCAACGCTGGGTCTGCGGCCGCGGCCCGACCAGGCTCATGTCGCCGAGCAGGATGTTGAGCAGCTGCGGCAGTTCGTTGATCTTGGTCTTGCGCAGGAAACCGCCCAGCGGCAGCACCCGCGGGTCGTTCTTCACCGTGACGGTACCAGTGCCCAGGTTCGGGCTGTTCTTCAGCATGGTGGCAAACTTGTACAGGCCGAACGGCTTGCCGCCACGACCGATCCGCTGCTGCACGTAGAAAATCTCGCCTTCGCCGCTGAAACGCAGGGCAATGGCGATCGGAACCAGCAAGGGCGAAAGCACAAGCAGGGCCAGCCCCGACAACAGAATATCGAACAATCGCTGCATGCCTTACATCCTTCCGTCGAGATACTTGCCGGTTTCCTTGTGGGCAAAGTCCGGAATCATGTGATTGAACAGGTCGACAATCGGCGCCTTCTCCCAGCTCGGCTGCTGCCGGATCGCGTCCAGCGTGGCCAGGAAATGATCAAGCCTCGCCTGATCATAAGCAGGCGCATTCTTGATCACGCCGAGATTTTCAAACCGCTGCATGTCAAGCATTTCGCGGTCGGTGAAGAACTCCTCGAAATCCTTCTCGCCGGTGGTGTCGCTGGGGAAGAAATAGCACGGCCATTTCTTCTGTGCGATCAATTCGGCGGCGCGATCACGGGCCTCGTCCTCGCTGGCGCACTCGTGGGCTTCGAAGCCCAGTGCAGCCAGGTAACGCACCGCGATATCCGAGAAGCGGGTGAGGTCCAGCGCCTCGCTCAACTTCGGGAAGAAGATGTCGCGGTTGTCGCCCAGCAGGCACGACATCAGGCACAGCTCGCCTGATTCCTGCGGGGTGACAAAGTAGCGGCGCACATCGTTCGGCGCGGAGATCGGCTGGCGCTTGGCAAAGCGCTGGTTGAAGCCGTGCAGCAGCGAGCCATCGGAGAACGCCACGTTGGCGAAGCGCGCCGTCGAAATCGGCAGCTGTTCGCTGGCACGCATCAGGAACATTTCCATGATCCGCTTGCTGGCGCCCATCATGTTGACCGGGTTGGCCGCCTTGTCGGTGGAGACGCAGAAGTACTTCTTGGCCCCACCGGCCTTCGCCAGCTCGATCGTCTTGATGGTGTTGAGCACGTTCACCTCGATCAGCCGCATCAGGGTGAAGGGGTCCTTCTCGCTGCGCACATGCTTCAGCGCCGACAGGTTGAGCACGTAGTCGTAGCCGTCGCCGGCGTTCATCAGCGCCTCGAATTCGCGGCTGCCGCAGTCGATCGCAAAGGTGCGAAAGTCGCCGTCGATGTAGCCCAGCGTGCTGCGGATATCGCGCACCAGTTCAACCATGTTGTTCTCGCTGATATCCACCACGTGCAGCACTTTCGGATGCCGTTTGAAGATCTCGCGTGTCACCGCCTGGCCGATCGAGCCGGCACCACCGATCACCAGGAAGCGGCTGGATGCCACCTTGGAAGAAAGCTCCGCTTCGTGCGCCTGCACGTCCGTATCAAACAATGGCCGCTTGCGACCGACGAGTTCAAGAATATTCATGGCATCAGCTGGTTTGGAAAAAGGGTCTCGGGCAACAGGCACGGGGCCATGCCGTTGTGTCGTATACCGGATTCGTGCTGCCTGTGGCAGGGCTCATGGCGCGGCATTGGCCTGCTCCTCGATGCGCGCGCATATCGCCAGCACCTCATCGAATGACGGCTGCCAGCTGCCCAGGAAGCCACCAGAGCGCATGGCATCGTAGTCCATGTGCAGACGCGCCGCCGCCGCAGCATCGGGTACCAGCTGCAGGTGGCCGGTGACCGCCTGATGATAATCAATGACCGACGTATCGTCGGCCTTCGCACGAAAGAACATCTGCTTGTGCGCGGCCACGGTAGCCGCCAGATGGGTGTCAGCCAATGCCGACGCGACGATGCCCCCACGTTCCATGCAGGCCAGGTCGAACCAGTGCCGCGCAAAGCGCTCCGCGGGCAACACCTGCTGCAGGCAATAGACGTGGGCGGCGGTCGCCTTCTCCCAGAAGGTACGTGCGGCCTGCATCACCTGCACCTGCGGCGCATGCGGCAAGAGCGCTGCCAGCGCCGGCACCGCAGCGGCGTCGCAGATGACGGCTGCCAGCTGTGTGGGCGCGCCAGTCGCGCGTCCACCAAACTCCAGCTTGATCTCGGGGCTCATATACAAGCCGTCATGCGCGAACGTCGCCGGGTAGGTCACGAACAACACATCGGCCGCGCAGCGTACGCCGGCCCCGACGGCTTGTGTCGCCTCAGCCAGCGCGGGCTGCACCTGCTGCTCCACCCATTGCGCCAGTGCATCGCGCGCCTGCCGGCTCCAGCGATCCGCCTGAGCGCGGCTGACCGGCAACGGATCAGCCCCCTGGTCGGCCAGGTCAGGCAACAGCTCACGGATGTCGTAGGTCAGGTCGATGTCTTCGGAAAAGCGATCGATCAAGCCGAACACCTTGGACAGTGAGGTGCCGCCCTTGAACACGAGGTGCTCGCGCCAGGGGCTGGCATACAGCCAGCGCAACAACCAGACCACCCAGATATCTTTTTCCAGCAGCGCGGGATCGCGGCCTAACTGGCCCGCCGCAGTCAGCAGCAACTGCCGCCGATTCTCGTTGTCGAGGTCAAAATACGATTCAGGCACGCCCAACCGCCCGGCTCACTTGATCCGACAACCAACCCGGCATCAATGGCCGGGCGCCCAGCAGTTCCTGCTTTTCGACAGCGCTGAGAGTGCCCGCCATGCGTACGACGGCTTCGCCGGCATGTTCGCGGCCCAGCCATTCCAGCGCACGCACGATCTCGCCGGCACGCGATCGCCCCAGCGCAAGCGTGCGCGGTGGCGCATGGCGCAACTCCACCTTCAGCTTGCCCACCTTCAACTGGCGACTGCGCCCGCTGGTAAGAAAGATCGACTGCACCGGCACCTGCGTGGTCAGCCCCAGCCGGTTGGCGGACAAGCCGCCATGCGGCAGCACGGTCTCGCCAAACTGGCGCGCCCAATCCTCCACCACCTTGATTGGCTCCGGCGGGTGCGAACCAAACCGGCCAGATACCGGAGCCACATACGCGCCGCGCCCGACCCGCAACAGCGACCCGGCACGCGTCAGCCGTCCCAGCGCCTGATCCACCGCAGCACGATTTCCGAGATGCAGCAATGCCTTCGCCGTCAGCACAGCCCCTTCGGGCAGGCTGGCGGCATGGGCCTGGATGATGTCGGGCAAGGAAGTCATGTCAGAAATACTACCATGGTTTCTGACAGATCCCGCCATGCAAGCGTCCCCGCGTTCAGCCAGGACGCATACATCAACGCTCCGCTTGGGGGCACAGCTCGATGTGCTGGCTCAGCTCCGACGAAACCGAATGCCGCCAGTTCGCCACGTGATGCCAAGCCCCTCATCCCGCCCCTTGATCTCCCGCCATCGCCCCGTCCGGCACGCTGGAAGGCAGATTGACCACGCGATCCTCCAGCCAGCGCGAATTTTCCAGCCCGTCGTGCTGGCAATCCTTGTACATCTCCAGTCGCGTCATCAAACGCCACACCGGGCGAGTCATCACACCACGATTGTTGGTGTATTCGAGGAAGGCATCGCGCTGCTCCAGCGAATCCAGCACGATCGCGTTGAGCCAGTAATTGGCCACCGTGCCTTCGCGAGCCTGTGCCAACGCGATCCCCTGCGCAGCACAGAAATCCGCGTAGCGACGGGCCACGTCCGCCTTGATCGCCAGGAACTTCGGCAACTCCTCCATCTGCGCGCAGCCCAGCGCCGCATTGAGGTTCGGCATCCGGTAGTTGTAACCGGTCATGTCATGCACGAACTCATACGGGTGCGGAATCTTCGCCGTGGTGGTGAGGTGCTTGGCCTTGATCGCCAGCTCCTCGTCATCGGTGATGATCATGCCGCCGCCACCGGTGGTGATCACTTTGTTGCCGTTGAAGCTCAACGTGGCCAGCTTGCCGAACGTGCCGGTATGCCGGCTACCCACATAGCTGCCCAGCGACTCGGCGGCATCCTCGATCACCGGAATGCCGTACTCGTCGCACAGCGCCACAATTTCCTCGATGCGGCAGGGCAAGCCGAATGTATGCATCGGCGCACACGCGGCAATACGCCGACCCGTCGCCTTGTTGAAGGCTTGGCCGCCGCGGCGCTCCACCTTGTCCGTGAGGAAGCGCCGCAGCGCATCCGCACTCATGCCCATGGTGTCGCGATCCACGTCCACGAACACCGCATGTGCGCCGGCGTAGCTCAGCGCATTGCAGGTGGCGATGAAGGTGAGCGCCTGGGAGATCACCTCGTCACCGGGCGACACGCCGGCCAGCTGCAGCGCCGCATGCAACGCCGCCGTGCCGTTGACGGTGGCGATGGCGTACTTGGCGCCCGTGAATGCGGCGATCTGCTGCTCGAACTCGGTGACGCGCGCGCCCACCGACGACACGAAGTTGGAGTCGATGCAGTCGATCAGGTACTGTTTTTCGTTGCCCGAGAACACGGGGCGGTGCAACGTGACAAAGCCATCGCCATAGATCGATCGGGCGAAATCGACTACAGCTGCAAATTTGGCCTCATTCATTTCGCATCATCCTTTGCCAGTTCCAGCCAATCGACGAAACGCTCACTGAGCTGCGCCCTGTCAAAATCACTTCGGGCCAACGCAAGGCTACGCTGCCCCATTGCCTTCAACGCCACCTTATCGGCTGCGGCAACTTCGAGCGCATTGGCAAACGCCACTGGATCATCCGGCGGCACTGCAAAACCGCAACCGTGGCGCTCGATCAGCTCAGCCAGCCAGCCAGGGTAGTTATTCAGCACCGGCAGGCCCGAGGCGAGATAGTCGAAGAACTTGTTCGGCGACGTGCCGTAATAGAACGCGGGCACGTTGGCGAGTATTTGCATGCCAACGTCCGTCGCGGCCATGAGCCCGGCCAGCCGCGCCTTGTTTACCGGAGGATGAAACACGACATTGTCCAAGTTCTCAGCGACTGCCCGCGCCTGCAACGCGGGTTTAAGAGCGCCCTGCCCAATCAACAGTAACTTGATGTCCGCCCTGCCACGCCGTTTCAGCTCAACTGCAGCGTTCAGGACAGCGTCCAGCCCATTGGCCTTGCCTTGCGTACCGGCGAACACCGCCATCAAGTCATCCATAGCGATCCCTTCGGGTCGCCATGCCTCAACGGTGCTGCCAAAAATTCCGAGGTCGCAACCGTTCGGCACCAGGGCGATGCGGTTGCGATCGACGCCGCGTTTAGCGATGCCGTCAACGATACCTGGCGAGAGTCCGATGCATCGTGTTGCCGAACGGTAAGACAGCCACTCAAGCACAGACATTGCCCACAGCACGAGCGGATTGGTGATAACGCCCATCGCCTTCGGCAGTTCCGGCCAGAGATCGCGAACCTCGAACACAAAGGGCTTGCGTCGCAACCAGCGCGCGAAGATGCCTGGAATGCCGGCGGTCAGCGGCGTCGTGGTGGCAAACAGCACGTCATAGGGTTCGGTAAAGGCGAGCGCGACACTGCGCCAGGCGAAGCGCAGAAACGTCATCGCGCGCTTCGCAAAACCATCGCTGTTCGAGTAGGCAAGGTTCATCTCGATGATGTCGATGCCATCGACCATTCCACGGCGCCGGCCATTCACGAACTCGCCGGAGAGGCCGGTTTCCCCGCCACCGTAGCTGCCGCATACCATCGTGACGGCGTGACCTCGCGCAACGAGCCGCCGGGCCATCTCATACGAGCGGATGCCGGCCGATCCTTTGGGTGTCGAAAAATGCTGATGGAAATAGAGAACTTTCATTTACACCCAAGTGTAGGAAGAGATCAGTGTGCCGGGCTGGTCTATTTCGACCTCCAGTACCGGCACTGACGTTTTTTCAAGGTAATAGCGCGATTCCCAACCTTCGACCAAGGCGATGCGACGAATGGCGACATCCGTAGCAATGGCCAATACATGCTCACCGCACTGGACCTGCAGACCCGATAGCTTCCAATCACCCGGCTTCAAGCGCCAGCGCAGTACAGCCTTTTCGCGGAAGCCCGACACCTGGTCCTCGACCTGCACAACGTGGTTGCCCAGAGACAACGTGCGACGATGGGAAGCGCCCTGTCCATCACGATACATCGCCGAGAAACGTTCCTCGCCAGCATCCGCCGTCGGCCCCTGGACAGCTTCGGCTTTCAACCAGTCGCCAAACAGAAAACGTCCCAAGCGAGGCATCTGGTCGCGATCATCGAACTGCACGGTATTGTGACCTTCGGTGCCACCGAAATAATCGAGCCACTTCGCATCGACGTTGTAGCCATAGGTCCCGGCATCCCGCAATACATTTTCACCCGCGAGCCACAAGTCCACATGCATCGCATCCGCCTGGCTGGGGCGAAAGCGAAACCGGGGAAACCGCATCACGGCAACCGCCTCGCCACGACGGAGAATCCCGTAGCCGCCGTCATCGAATCGCACCGAGGTTGGAGGTGCCGCGTCAGCAGTGGGCACGGCAATGTCAAGCCAATGCAGGACATCATCCATCCGAGGGTAGACGCTGCGCCCACTGAACAAGGCGGCGGCCAACTGGACTGAAGGACGAAAGTCCCGATACCCCGTCTGAGTCAGGGGGAGCAGCCGGGCACCGTCATTGGCTCCAAGGTTGGGTGCGTCACCACTGCCTACATCGGTCATGGCTTGCAGCCATGACGTGGCTGCGCTGGCGCGCTTCTGGAATCGCGCGCTGAACGACGCGTCGCCAAACTTGCGTCTCCAGACCTCTGCCATGGACAACGTATCCAGCGCCACTCGGTGATACGTCATCGAATATTGACTGAAGCTGCCATCGGCAGCGATCAATCGCCCCACCCTGTTTTCAAGCCACTTCCTGCCCAATCTTGCCCAATGCTTACCCGTCTGGTCGCCAGACGCGGCCAGCCAGGTTCCCCCGATATACAGCGCCGCGGCCTCAGACGTGCCGTGATTATTGTCTTGCGCCACTGCATAGCCGATCGTGGGCTCAACCCGCTGCAAGTGCACCTTGATCAGATCCAGAAGCGAGGTAGCTGGTGATCTTTCACACTTGAGAATCAATGCGGCCATGGCCAGATGCATGACACGTATCGACGTCTCCTGGCCACACTTCCAGTTAGGTCCGTCATAGGCCGGATTGTTGATGCACCAGTCCGACAACCAACGATTCAATCGGTCGAGCGAAGCCAGCTCACCGAGGGACGCCCGCTGGGCATGGGCAAGTACCCAATCGAATCGGGACGACTCCCAAATCGCCTTGATATCGCCTACGACGGGATCAAAGTCGGCAATCTGCCACCATGGACGCTGTGGATTCTGTACCCGCTGCCCGGTGAGTGGATTCGCATGCCAGTCCGGTGCCTGCTCGCTCACGCTGACTGGCCACCGACCAAAATAATCCGCGGCCGACCACCAACGATCTGGCGCTACAACCTCTGACCTCACACCAGATGGCATCTGGAGATAAGGTCCATCGGGCAACCTGGCGCTCAATCGACGGACCGGATTCCAACCCAGGCGCACCCCCAAGCGAAAATTCGCTACCCGAATCAGATTCGGCAATCCCAGCGAAAGTGCCGTCCTTGCCTTGGTCACCAAAGCGCTCATTGTTGCCTGAGGATCTCGGCCGCCTCGATGGTGACGCGCGCCACCTCGAATACCTCATCAGCGGGAATTGGCGTGTCTGCACCGGACTCCACCGCCTGGAGGAAGGCTGCGGCGCAAGCCTGCTGCCCCTTGTCCTGCCGCCAAAGGTTCATGCGACTGAAACCCGGCCAACCGAACCCCCTCAACTTGCGGAAATTGTCCAATTGCAGAACGCGGCCGGAGGCAAATACCTCGATCCGCTCTTTCGGAAAACTCGCCGCACCATTAGCGAGGTAATGGATGGCGCCGAACGACCCATCCGCAAATCCAAGTGTGATGACGGCCTTGTCCTCCGTCACGGAGACACCCGCGGTACCACCCATCTGACGAGCTTGCACCGATGTGATCTCGCAGCCGGCCAGAAAGCGCATCAGATCAATGAAATGGCAGGCCTCCCCAATGATCCTTCCACCGCCAACAGCAGGGTCTTGAGTCCAGTGATCTGCAGGGATTGCGCCGGCATTCATGGTCATGATGAAGGATTTTGGCTCACGCATCGGCGCAAGCAAGGATTTCATCTTCTGCACCTGAGGGGAAAAGCGGCGGTTGTAGCCAACCATCAGATGTTGGGCCGTTCCTCTCGCTTGAGACTGCTCGTAAGCAACCTTTACCTGTTCAAGTTGATCACGAGTGATCGCCAAGGGCTTCTCGACAAACACGTGCTTGCCGGCCGCCAGCGCCTGCCGTACGAAACGCGCATGTGAGTCGTGCCGGGTAACAACCGCCACTGTATTGATCCCAGGGTCGGCAAGCATCGCATCCACGTCTGTGGAGGCAGTCGCGAAGCCCGCTTTCTGCCCATGAATAACCGCATTTACACCGCCAGCTGTGCAAATAGTGCCTAGCTGGGCGCCAGCTGCCTTGAACGCAGGGATTAGGATGCGTGATGCGTAGTTTCCGGCGCCGACGAAGCCCACGACTGGGCGAGCGGCATCAAATGCGACTGGCGTGGATGCCAGCGTAACTTGTCGCTGCATTCGACTCGTGAGCACTGAATCGTACTTGAGCAAAATACCCAATGCCGACTTGTCACTGCTCAATAGGTCGTAGGCGTTTGGCGCATCCTCGAAAGCGAACCGATGCGTGATCAGCGGGCGAACGTCCAATTGACCTGATGCCATCAGGTCCAACACCGCCTCGAAGTTGCGCTGCTCGGTCCAGCGTACTAGTCCAAACGGATAGTCCTGCCCTTTCTCTTCGTAGGAAGGGTCGTATCGGCCGGGACCGTACGAACAAGATACCTGGAAGGTAAGCTCTTTTTCGTAAAACTCCGTGCGGTTCAACTCCAGCCCGGTTACGCCTACCAGGACTATGCGACCGCGCTTGCGGCACATGCGGGCTGCTTGAGATACAGGATCAGAAGACTTTGTTGATGCCGTGATGATCACGCCATCAACGCCGCGCCCTTGACTGAACGCCATTCCAGCAGCCACAGGATCCTCTCCAGCGGCGGGGTTGCAAGTCTGCGCGCCAAACTGGCGCGCAAGAACCAACTTGCTCTCGTCAAAATCGATGGCAAGCACCCGACAGCCCTGCGCTCGCAACAATTGAACTGTCAGCAGACCAATCAGGCCGACCCCGATCACTACGATGCCTTCCCCCAACGTGGGTTGCAGAAGGCGGATACCCTGCAGGCCAATACTTGCCACGACCGTAAACGCGGCGCTCTCATCGTCAACCACGTCGGGAACTTTCGCGCAGAGATTCTTACCAACACGAACTACATCGGCATGTGGTCCGTTGGAGACAACGCGATCACCTACCTTGACTCCGTCCACACCCCGACCCAATTCAGCAACCACGCCCACGTTGCAGTACCCGAGCGCCAAGGGCTGCGCCAGTTTAGAGCGCACTGCGTCAATCGTGGTAGCGATCCCATCTGTCCGGACTTTGTCCAAGACCATCCTTACTTTTTCGGGCTGCTGGCGGGCTTTCTGCAAATAACTGGCACGTCCAAAATCCACCAGCATTCGCTCCGTGCCAGACGAAATTAAAGATACTGTGGCTCCAACCAATAGCTGCCCTACTGAAGCCTCAGGAGAAGGAGCTTCGACCAACAGCGTTCCGCCGCTCGCCATGTTTTGCAGAACCTGCCTCATATTGCCGTTACCCCTCTCTCATTCTTATAAGTCAACTTAACCATTACTAGCATTAAAACAACGGCAAACAATCCATTATTTATGAGTTGAACAGGACCGCCAGCGACCCAAATGGAGAAATACAAAAATATCGCTGAGTAGCATAAAAGCCGGAAAAGCGTCTTCGGACCCTTAAGGAGAGTCAAATAAGAAAGCTGAAATACGCTCCCGAAGAGCGCACCAAAAAATATAACCCCAGGCATACCGAAGTTATAATATACTGACCCCCAAATGCTTAATGGAGACGTTCCCCTATAAGATCCAAAAAGGATATAGAAAATTTTATTAGATATATCGTCCCCTCTCAAACCCGGTAGAAGACCAGCAAAATCCTGAAGCCACGGTGCGCCGTAGCGAACTCCTTCAACTTCGTAGACATACCTAAAACCAACAACCGCGCTATATTGATTAGACTCGAATACTCGATGGAGTACTTCCCCAAAGCCTCCAACAACCCCCGAACCGCTTGACCGACCTAACTGAAGTGAGATGTATGAAAAAAGAAATAGAACAATTGCCAGCGGAACTATCAAATAACGAACAGGGATAGACCCGCCACGATACGCAATGAAACAATAAATAAACATGAGGAACGATATAACCAAGAACGTCCTCTGCCCTGTGCCGAGGAGCGCATAGAGGAGGAACGCAAGCCCAAACATAATGAACGTAACGCCGAAATTACGACCTTTTAGTTTAAAGCAGAAGTAAAAATAGAGCAGTGGCAACATTGTGTTTTTAAACTGATTGACGTATCCAGGCGCGAAATATTTGTCTCCCGAATAGGCTTCCAATCTCATATCCGTGAAATTGCTGACACCACCCGACAATGTCGAGACAAAAAGATTATAGCCGACGGCCGAATAATAGAGCAGCGTAATGAGCACGCATAACAAAAATAATATAGCAGCCCGCCGCACAACTCGGACATGTTCGTCTACAATCGGAGCACCCCAGAATCGGACATAATTCCTTCTAACTCCGAGAGTTCGCGTGACAAGCAGCGATCCTGACATGAGAAGCAAAGGCGAGATCAAAATAACTATACAATGTGAAACATCTGCCTCAATCCTTAGATCTAAAAAAAGCATTGCACCGCAACCCATAATCCAATTAAATAGCAAAAAACCAACAACTGGATTAATTGCCATTATGTTCTTGTGAGCATAGATGGCAAAAATGGTAAATACTGTGAAAAGAGTGAACGCAAAGAGGATCATTTCAAATCGGCGCCGGTATTCTTTATCAAATACTCTTTGCTGCTACCTATCACTTGGCCTGGGCTTCCTGCGTAGATGCTAAAATCAGGGACTCTCCCTCGAACTACTGTTCCAGCCGCAATAATGCAACCCTTTCCAATCTCACACCCCGGCATTAAAATTGATCCCGTGCCAATGAACGAATAGTCACCTATAGTAACCGGTTTAATTCTCCCAATAGGCTTGTCTTGATGTAGATTAAAAGCCTTTGCGACAGTATGTAGCGCCCAGTCATGCGTCAGTATCCGGATGTAACTAGAAATAGTCACCTGATTACCGATGGTTATTAGACTGTAGTCTGTACCATCAAACCATGTCTTCGAAGAAATGTAATTAGGCCGTCCCGTAAACCTCATACCCCAGCGTTCAAAAAAGTAGAGCAAAATGTTGGTGGCCCAGCGCGGCCGAAAGCTGGCCACAGCGCGGACACTCGTAAAGCAGACAATTTTTTCGAACTTCCTAGCCAACCCCATGACCCACCTCCAGCTTCCGAAATAGTTGCTTCAGCTGCGATTCGTAGTATCCGTACTTTGTCCCTAGTTCGCTGCTAGCCGCTTTGTGTCCCAAGACCAGGGACTTGTCGTGAAGAGCCATCTCAATCGCGGCAACCAGTCCATCAAGATCGTCGTACTCTACGCTGATCGCGGCTCCCCCATTGACTACGTACGCCGCTGTCGCAACCTCCTTGTTCACAATAATGCCAACACCTGTCTTGAACGCATCGCCCCATTTATTGGACTCGGCGAACCTGTTGATGACACTGTCTGGCTTGTAATAGGTGAAAACGTAGTCGGAGGCATAGTAGGTCGACAATGCCTCGGCGTTGGAAACTTCGCCTAGATAATGCACCTGGGGGCGCTTGGCCAACTCTTTGGCCTCGTCGCAATCCAACTTTCCTGCCATCAGGAAACCGACATCAGCACCTTGCAGCCTTTTTGACAGGGCCAGTGCGACGCTCATTCCCCTTCCCGAACCTAGCCATCCATTGATATTGATCATCAAAGCCGCCTTGGGCCACGTGCGTTGCTGGTAAAGCATCCGCGCTGTCTCGATTTCTACCTCACTTGGCATGTTGCGCAACAGGTAGAAGCGGGAGCTCTCGAAGTCGTAGCGTTCCACACCCGGGATTACGTGGACAGCAACACGACGTGAAGTCCACCGCTCAAGGCTCGCCACAATCCCCTTAATAACCTTCGGCAGCGGAAACAGGAGCGAGAAGCGGTCGGCATCATCAAATATGACATCGAAGCCACGCACTCTTCCTGCGAGCAAGGCAGGAAACGCACTTTCGAAACCCAACGCCCATACGAGGTCACCGCGGCGGTATTTCAGCGACCTGAAAAATATCCGAAACATCCATAAGACATACCGCGCCCTAACGCTCGCGCCACCGTAACCGCCTCCTTTCAGCACATATTCCTTCGGCACGTCGAAGTCGAGGTAGGTTTCCTTCCCTTCTCCTAACCTCCGTTCCCAACCAAGCAAAGTAATATCTAGTCCCTTGGTGGCACGAACGAACTTCGCGAGTTTGAACAAGCGTGTGCGTCTGGACAATGCCGACAAGGGAGCTATCACCCGCAGACGCTCATGCCGGCGTAGCGCGCAATTCGATGGCTTGGCTACGTTCACTTGAATCCTCTTACTCGACGCCGCTCTAAAATATAGAAAACAAGGGTCTGAAGTACGCACGCGGCCAAAGTAGCAAGAGCCAAGCCCGTTGCGCCTTTGGGGGTCCAGAAATATGCAAGGGGCACGAGCATGACGGCGAATGCAGCATTCCCATAGATGAGAGTGCGTGCATCACCTGCGGCGGTGGCACTCCGCATGTAGATCGAGGTCGCCGCAGTGGCGATACATGATATTGTCAGGATTAGCAGAGCCGGTTCTGCCAAGATATATTTTGGAATGAAAACCTTGAACATGTCTTCTCCAAATACCCATACAGCCAGGCTGAGTACTGATGTGGCAGCAACCATCACGGTAACCAGTAAGGTCGAGAGTCGACGGTAACCGACGTAATTGCGTGTCGTTAGAAATGTAGTCAGCTGCGGTAACGAGGCATTGGCGATCGTCCCGATGCCAAATAGCGAAATCGCTCGAAACTGATTGGCAAAGGAGAACAGACCTACCTGAACATTTCCCGTTGTTCGCGCAAGAAACAACAACGCGAGCCAAGAACTCGGTACCGTCAGCATGCCAGCTACTGACGTTGGAGCGCCGAAGCGCCAGGCTACCTCCCAATCCTTCCGCGTTGGAATTCGCGGATCCCACCATGAGGGAAGGTTCTTGAACGACTTGCTCAAGGCCATCTGCTGAGCACCCAGCACTACGGCCTGCGCGCAGATATAGCCTATCAAGGCATTCGTAACGCCCCCACGCCAAGAAGCGAAGACAATCACCAAAAGTGCCAGCGGCGCAGCGACGACATTGGCTATTGCCTGCCTCTTAACTTCACCCAGACCGAGCGCAATACCGTTCTGTATCGGAATGAGCGTACCCGTCAGCACAAGCAGAGCAGACATCATGTACAGGGGCGCATCCTGCGGCTGTTTGTTCACAGCCACTGCCAATGGATGGGCAAACGCAATCAAGACCACCATGAACAGGGCCGCACACGCCACGCCAGCACCGAAGGACACTGTCACAGAAACTGCAACGGCGTTTACTGATCCGCTTTTTGCCTCGGCAACAATCTTGGTTGCCATCTGCCCGAGACCCAGCGCAAAGAAGGTCGTGAAGAGCAGCGCGGTCATCTGCAGAAGACTGAATGTTCCGTAATCAACCGGACCAAGAGCCCGAGCAAAAATCAAGGCTCCGGCAAAGAGGACGCCACGGGAGGCAACGGCACTGATCGCGGTTAACGCCGCCGTGCCGGCTAGTTTCCTGATCAAGCCAGTCCCCAAGAACGCCTTTCAAGGCCACTCGAAAGATGGCAATTCATCGGAGCCATTCAGCAAGGTCCCGGCAAATGCGCTGTGCTGCAGCACCATCCCAATACTCGGGCTGCCGCGGTGACATGGCTTGCTCGGCGATATTTGTCAATGCAAGTCTTATGCGGTCCGGTTCAACCCCAACCAAGGTATTGGTTCCCTGTTCGATTGTTATCGGCCGCTCCGTGTTTTCGCGCAGAGTGAGGCAAGGCACACCAAGGGCAGTTGTCTCTTCCTGCAGACCGCCTGAATCCGTGAGCACAACCCGCGCCTCCTTCATCAATCCGAGCATTTCCAAGTAGCCGATGGGAGGCAGCGCCAGCACGCGACTATTTTCCAAGAATGGCCCGCAGCCCGCCTCGCTGATCTTGGCGCGGGTGCGCGGGTGCACCGGAAAAACGAGAGGCAGTTCCTGGCATTGCTGCTCAAGCACCGTCAGCAAGTTCACCAGCACAGTCGGATCGTCCACATTTGAAGGCCGATGCAAGGTCAGTACCGCATATCCACGATCAGCACGCAGGAAAGTATCTGCATCTTTTTCTGAACCCGCCAGCGCACATGCTTGTTCGATGGTGTGTCGTGCAGCAATCGCTCTCGGGAGGCTATGCAGTAACGTATCGATCATCACGTTACCGGCGAATACAACTCGTTCTTCCGCAATCCCCTCGGCCCGGAGATTACCGATAGCCTCGCGCTCAGTCACGTAGAGCCGGTCCGACAATTGATCGGTCAATATCCGATTAATTTCCTCAGGCATGCTGCGATCACGCGAACGTAGCCCTGCTTCGACATGCACCACCCTAATGCCTTTTTTTGCAGCGACCAAGGCGCAAGCAATGGTGGAATTCACATCGCCCACGACCAATACGCAATCTGGCTGCTCAGCGTCGACGACTGTCTCAAAGCGCTTCATGATTTCGGCGGTCTGTTGCGCATGACTGCCAGAGCCGACCTCCAGCGAAATATCCGGCGCCGGAATTTCTAGTTGCAGGAAGAACGCTTCATTCATCGCATAGTCGTAGTGCTGACCGGTATGCACCAGTTTCGCCTCGATGCCCGGAGCATCTTCGCGAAGAGCACGCATGATCGGAGCGATCTTCATGAAGTTGGGGCGCGCACCCACGATGCAGAGAAGTTTTTTCATCGGCATATCAACGCTGATCCAAAGTTAATTGATTAGGAAACGGAAATGGCTGCATCCGTTGTGCAACTCAAAGACGGCCGTCTACCTCATCCTTTGGCAGGATGCCCTTGATGTCATAGACCACAGCGCGGCCGTTCGCGAGGGCATGAACCCCGGCACTCCCGCCAGACTTGAACTCGTCATGCGCTACGGCAATGACAACCGCATCGTAGCTACCGGGCGTCGGAGCCTCTGGCAATACGTCTACTCCGTATTCAGCCTTGGCCTCTGCGGCATCCGCCCAAGGGTCGTAGATGTCGACCATTGCTCCAAAGCTCTCGAATTCACGAACCAGATCAACGACCCGCGTATTGCGTAGGTCGGGGCAGTTTTCCTTGAAGGTCAGGCCCAGCACCAGCACACGGCTGTTCTTGATCGCGTGGCCCTTGCCGATCATCAGCTTCACCACTTCGCTGGCCACGTGCTGGCCCATGCCATCGTTGATCCGGCGGCAGGCCAGCAGGATGTCGGGGTAATAGCCCACCGCCTGTGCCTTCTGGATCAGGTAATAGGGATCCACGCCGATGCAATGTCCCCCGACCAGGCCGGGACGGAATGGCAGGAAATTCCACTTGGTGCCGGCCGCTTCCAGCACGTCGGTTGTGTCGATGCCCAGGCGATGGAAGATCAATGCGAACTCGTTGATCAACGCAATATTTGCATCGCGCTGGGTGTTCTCGATCACCTTGGCTGCCTCGGCCACTTTCAGGCTGGGCGCCTTGTGCGTACCGGCGAGGATGATGGTGCGATACAGCGCATCCACGTAATCCGCCGCGGCCGGCGTGGAGCCGGAGGTGATCTTGGGGATGTTGACCAGCCGACGCTGCTTGTCGCCCGGGTTGATGCGCTCGGGGCTGTAGCCCACGGTGAAGTCCACGTTGAACTTCAGGCCGGAGACGCGCTCCAGCTCGGGCACGCAGATCTCCTCGGTGGCGCCGGGGTAAACGGTGGACTCGTAGATCACCACGTCGTCGCGCTTCAGGACCTTGCCGATCGACTCGCTGGCCTTGATCAGCGGGGTGAAGTCGGGGCGCTTGTGCTCGTCCACGGGGGTGGGCACGGAAACGATGAACACGTTGCTGTCGCGCAGTGCCTGCAGGTCGCTGGTGTAGGTCAGCCGGCGGGAGGCGGCGAGCTCCTCGGCCGAGGTTTCCTGGGTGTGGTCGATACCGGCACGCAGCTGTTCGATGCGCGCGACGTGGATATCGAAGCCCACGGTGTCGAAGTGCTTGCCGAATTCGACGGCGAGCGGAAGGCCGACGTAGCCGAGGCCGATGATGGCGATCTTCGTGTTGTCCAGTGAATGCATGGGGCTTCCGTAGGGCGATTTGAATTGGGTTCGTCTGGTGTGGGCAGACGTCTAGCGGGAGCGTGTGGGGCTGGCTCGACCGGTGATTATGGGGTTTTCTTGTTGCAGGGGCGATGCGGGTTTGGAGCAGAAGCTTGGGGCAAAAGCTACCCCACCTCGGTCCTCCCCTGCACGCAGGGGAGGAAGAAGTGCCGCTACTTGGCGGCTTTGTATTCGTAGTAGCCGTAGGAGTAGTAGCCGGCGGCGCGACGTTCTACGGCATTGAAGATGGCGCCCTTGATATCGACGCCGTTCTGCTGGAAGCGCTGCTTGGCCAGGGCGATTTCGCGCGCCTGGTTCAGGCCGAAGCGCACCACCAGCAAGCTGGTGCCGGCGTGGTGGCCGATCACGGCGGCATCGGTCACCGCGAGGATCGGCGGGGTGTCGACGATGATCAGGTCGTAGATCGGCATCAGCTTGTTGAGCAACGCGGTGAAGTTGGCGTGCATCAGCAGTTCGGACGGGTTCGGCGGGACCTTGCCGCGGGCAATGAAGTGCAGGCTGTCGACGCCTTGCACGGGGCGGATTGCGGCGGGGAGTTCGAGCTGTCCGGTGATCAGCTCGGACAGGCCGTTTTCCGGCTTGCCACCCATCACCTTGTGTTGGCCGCCCTTGCGCATGTCGGCGTCGATCAGCAGCACGCGCTGGCCTGACTGGGCGATCACTGCGGCCAGGTTGGCCGAGACGAAGGTCTTGCCGGCGTTGGGGCTGGAGCCGGAGATCATCAGCAGGTTGTTCTTTGCCTCCAGCCGGGCGAAATGCAGGCTGGTGCGCAGGCTGCGCAACGCTTCGGTGGCAAGGTCCGCCGGGGCACTCACCGCCAGCAAGTGTTGCCTGCCGTTGCTGCCGTGGTGGTGCACGTCCTTCACCGAGATGGCGATTTCCTGCTCGCTCAGCGGGATCGAGGCGTAGACCGGCAAACCCAGTTGCTCGATGGCTGCGGGATCTTCCACGCCGCGGTTGAGCATCTGGCGCAGGAAGATGAAGGCCACGGCGAGGAAGCCGCCGAGGAAGGTGCCGCCCAGCACGATGATGGCTTTCTTCGGCTTCACCGGGTGGCTGGTATCCACCGCCGCCTTGTCGATGATGCGCACGTTGCCGACGGTGCCGGCGCGGGCAATGTCCAGCTGCTGGGCCTGGTTGAGCAGGTTGGTATAGGTCTCGTTGCTGACCTGCACGTCGCGGGTCAGGCGCAGCAGCTCCTGCTGGGTGTCGGGCAGTTCGCCGACCTGCTTCTCCATCGCATCCTTCTGCGCCTGCAGTTGGCCGATCTGCTGCATCAACGCCTTGTAGGCGGGGTGCTCGGGAGTAAAGCGACGCTCGATGTCGGCCTGCTGCATACGCAGCTGCTGGATGCTGGTTTCGATGGCGACGGTCTGGTCCAGCAGGCCCTTGGTCTGCATGGTGATGTCGACCGAGTGCGCCTGGGTCTGGAACGCGTTGAGCGCGGCGGTGGCTTTTTCCAGGTCGCGGCGCACGTTGGGCAGCTGTTCCTTGACGAACTTCAGGCTGTTGGCCGCCTCGGCGGAGTTGCGGTCCACGTTCTGCTTGACGTAGATCTCACTGACCTGATCCAGCAGGTTGGTCGCCAAGGCCGGGTCGGCGTTGTTGTAGGTGAGCGCGAGGATGCCGGAGTCCTTGCCCTGCTCGCTGGCGTTGATGTCCTGCTGCAACTGCGTGATCACGGCCAGATCGCGCTGACGCACCACGTCGAAGCAGGTACCGGGGTTGGCGGCCAGCGCCTTCACCTGGATGGTGACCCCGTGGCCGCTGGCCGGCTGGCCGACCTGGCCGTTGAGCAAGACGTTGCCGTCGTCATCGCGCAGGCTGAAGGCGCCGCTGTTGCCTGCGACCAGGGTGAGCGTCTTGCCTTGCAGGCGGGCGGGCACGTCGAGCTGGAAGATGTCCAGCGCGGCACCGCCCCAGTCGTAGCTGTTCATGCCGAACTTGGGTGGGGCCACGGCCCCCGGCTTGTCCGGCGAATAGCGACGGGCAAGGAAGTTGCCGAACAGCGGAAAGTGGTGCGGCGTGACGCTGATCGCCAGATGCAGGTTGTCGGCGGCGCCGCCGATCACCGTGCGCGAGGTGATCAGCGCGATTTCGGTGGTGGCTTCGGAGCTGGAAGCGCCCAGGGTCTGGGTAAGATCGCTGAGGCCCGGCAGGCTGGGCACCTTCTGCTCCACCTGCACGATCGCATTGGCCTGGTAGATCGGCGTGGCCAGCAGCGCGTAGGCCACGCTGACCACGAAGAACACGCCGGTGACGATGAGGATCAGCCACTTGTGGTCGACCAGGGTGCCGAGCAGTTCGCCCAGATCGATTTCGTCGTCGCTGGACGACGGGGTTTGCGTAGCAGCCATGCAGGAGCTTTCCTAGTCGTTATATATAAGGTGGGTTACAGGTAGCGCAGCCAGCTATCAACACCTTGTGTGATCAAATCGTGTACGTGATCAAACGCAGGGCGTTGCTGGCGGTACGGGTCGGGGATGTCACGTGCCTGTACCCATTTGTCCAGTACGAAGATCTTGCCGCTGGCTTCCGGAGCCAGTCGCACCATCGCGTCGACGTGGCTTTTCTCCATGCCCAGCACCAGGTCGGCTTCGCGCAGCATGGCCGGCGTCAGCTGACGTGCGCGATGGGCCGCGCCGTCGATGCCGTGCTCAGCCATCACCTGCATCGCGGTGGCATCCATCGGATAACCGGTCATGGCGTGCAAACCCGCACTGCTCACTTCGATGTCCTTCGAAACCAGGCGCTCGCGCAACAGATATTCGGCGGTGGGGCTGCGGCAAATGTTGCCAATACAGACGGTCAATATCCGTTTGAACAACTCGATGACTCCTCGATTACCCGGCAAGGTCGCCCGTCGTGCCGGCGCCCCGCGCTCCTCTGGATTGTTGAACACTCCCCCTGGAGCTGCTGATTGGGCATTGCGCAACGTTCCGTGGACATCTCCACAACCGCGACGTATGCACGTTCCCTGACCAGCCCGGCATGATAACCGAAGCCCGGCCAGCTTGGCGGCCTCAGCCTGACTGGTTCATGTATGTACCCCTGCGAAATTGTGGTTATACTCGCCGAGCACGGAATTCACGTCCGCTTGACGCCATATCTCCCGGGGAAATATTCATGAAGAAGATGATCGTTGCGCTTCTGGCGACGGGCCTGATGGGTTCCGCGCTGGCCCAGTCTGCTGATCAGCAGCAGCCCGCCACCCCGCCGCCGGCACCCGCGGTTGCCGGCGCGAAGACCGCCACGACGCAGTCGCTGGGTGAGATGACCCCGTTCTATGTGATCGGTGGCGTGGTTGTCGCAGGCGCCATCGTGGCTGCCTCCAGTGGCGGCAACGACCACAAGACCAGCACACCGCCGCCGACCGGCACCACCGGTACGAACTGAGCGAACGCACCACCTCATTGAAGCCGCGCCCCTTCTGGCGCGGCTTTTTTGTGCGCGCGCCGCGAGGCCTGGGACGCAAGCTTGGGGTTCACTCTTCCCCATACATCTTTCCTTAACCTCGCTTTGGTATGGTTCGGTGACAGGCGGGATCCCGGTGCCGTGGGATAGCCCATGAAAATCATGCTTGCAAGTCTTTTGGCCGCTGGCCTGTTCGTTACGGGAATGGCCCAGGCCGCAGAACCGACGCCGTCGGGCGCCCAGAACCAGAGCCCCTCGCAGACCCCGGCCGTCGCCGGCGCAGCCGCCGCCGGTTCCGCCTCCACCGGTGGCATCACGACGGGCCAGGCCATCGCCGCGGGCATTGCCGTGACTGCCGTGGTCGCCGTCGCCGCAGGAGCGGGCAATGACGACAGCCATGGACATGTTCCCGGCACCGGAGGCACGGGGACGACCGGCACCACGGGAACGACCGGCACCACCGGCACGCATTGACACGTATTTAAGTCGGGCGGCCCTTCCCCGACTTGTCCACTCCTCCTGCGAGCGGCTTTTCTCCCTCCCCTGCCTCGACAGGGGGAGGGCGGGGGTGGGGTGCTCCTGCTCTGCGTTGCTGCCCCTGTCGGCCTTCACCTTCACTACACCAGCCTCCGCGTACATGGTTCCTTCACGACCGCTGGTTATACTGACGGCGCTGTTTTTTCCCGAACACCGGTCACAAGGAGCAACACATGAAAATGATTCTTCCCGCACTTCTGACCGCTGGACTGATGGCTTCCGGCTTGGCCATGGCGGCGCAGCCGCAATCGGACAACGCCCAAAACCCACCGGCCCAGCCAACAGTGGCAGGCGCCAACGCCGCCAGTGTTGCCTCCACGGGCGGCATCACCGCTGGCCAGGTGATCGCGGTGACCATCGCGGTGGTGGCAACCGTCGGCGTGGTGGCTGGCGTGGCTCGCGACGACTCGCATCCGGTGCCTGGTACCACCGGTACCCACTGATATCCTGTGACTGATCTCGAACAAACGTGCCGACTTCGTTCGGCACGTTTGTCGTGTCTGTCGTTCCCTCCGTCGCCTTGAGCCCCCTCCATCGTGAAAACATCACCTGCCCTTCTCCTCGTTGCCTGTGTCGCCCTGTTGAACGGCTGTGCGCTTGCGCCGGGCCAGCACATGTCGACCAGCGAACTCTCCCGCGGCGACACGGTCGACAACAGCCAGGTCGAACTGGTCCCGATCACGCCGAAGCTGATCGCCATGGATCGCGCCAGCGCCCAGGCCACGGCCGTGCCTCCAGCCTTGCTGGCGTACCAGCCGGAGTCGTACCGGATCGGTGCGGGCGACAGCCTGTTCATCACGGTGTGGGAACACCCGGAACTGACCTCACCAGCCGGCCCGCAGCAGGCCACGGTGGCGAATGGCCGTCTGGTGCGCTCGGATGGCACCTTGTTCTACCCCTATGTCGGCACATTGAAGGTGACCGGCATGACGATCGAGGAATTGCGCGAAGCGATCAGCAAGAAGCTGGCCGCTTATGTGGAGAAGCCGCAGGTTGACGTCAGCGTCGTCGGTTATGGCAGCCAGCGCGTGCTGCTGCAGGGTGCGTTCGTGAAGACCGATCCGCAGCCGATCACGGCGGTGCCGTTGACCCTGGCCCAGGTGCTGGGCACGGCCACCATCAATACCGAGCAAGCCAATCTCTCCGGCCTGGTGCTGACCCGCGACGGCCAGGACTACCCGCTGGACCTGGACGCACTGAACAGCGGCGACAAGCTGGCGCAGGACATCTACCTGAAACCGGGCGATCGCCTGTTCCTGCCGTACAACGATCGCCAGGAAGTGTACGTGGTGGGTGAAGTGGTCAGGCCGATGGCGATCAACTTCAAGACGTCCGACCTCAGCCTGACCCAGGCACTGGGACGCGCGGGCGGGCTCAACCCGCTCAGCGCCAAGGGCAAGGCGGTGTACGTGATCCGTGGCGTCAAGGATCTGGAGCAGGCGCCGTCGAAGGTGTTCAGCCTGGACGCACGCTCGCCGGCCGCCTTCGCGTTGGCCGACCAGTTCATGGTGAAGCCCGGCGACGTGGTGTTCGTGGGACCGGCCGGCGTGACCCGCTGGAACCGCTTCTTCAGCCAGTTGCTGCCGTTCTCGGGCCTGATCAATTCGGCGGCCAACGCGAACAAGGATTTCTGAGCGCGGCCGGTTGCGGGATTGCGTAGGGGGGCAATGCCCGCCGTCTTTTCGATACATTGCGATGGGCGGGTGCGGCGGGCAGTACCCGCCCTACGAAGCCATGCCACCCGATCAGGATGAGGACTTCGGCTTGCCACCAGACCAGTTGACGAACAGCGAACGCACCGGCGTGTCGACAGCACATGCCGCTGCCGCGCGTACGTTGCCCGCGTGGTTTTTGCTGCTGGCCTGCCCGCTGCTGCTCGGCCTGCACGGCTGCAGCGAGTTGTCACGATCCTCGATCAAGGCCATGCGGCTTGCCGTGAAGGGCCGGCCGCAGGTGCAGCCGACCGCGGCCGAGGTGGCGGCCAAGCCGTATTTCCAGCTGCAGGCCACCAGTCCGGAAGGCAGCGCGGTGCTGATCCTGGGCAACGTCGACGGCGGACGCCAGGCGTGGTACGGCAATCATGGCGTGGTTGTCTTCATCGAGCACGGCCGTGTGGTGCAGACCACCGGACTGGGACAGGACCTCGACGGCGTGCAGTTGCCTGCCGACGATCCGTTCGCGCGCGGTCTGCAGACGCTCACCGCGCCGCTCAGTTATCGCATGGGCAAGGACTGGTCGCCGGGCTATCGCTACGGCGTGCCGGTCGACGCCACGCTGACACCGGCGGGTCGCGAGCAGATCACGATTCTCGATCAGACCCACGACGTGCTGCGGGTGGACGAGCAGCTCGACGTGCCGTCGCTGCATTACCGCGTCACCAACCACTACTGGGTGGACCCACGCGACGGTTTCATCTGGAAGAGTGACCAGCAGGTGGCGCCCGGATTGAGTCTGCAATTGGTGCAGCTGCGCCCCTACCGCGAGCCGCAGCCATGAACCGCGCATGCTTCGTGCTGCTGATGCTGGCCTGGTCGACGGCGGCCGCCGCCGTGCAGGTCCAGGTGAGCGGCGCCGTGGCGCACCCGGGTCACACGGAACTGAACGACCCTGCCCGCCTCAGCGATGCCGCGATCGCCGCGCAGCCGCTGCCGCAGGCCTACATGAAAGGCACGGCCTGGTTGCGGCCAGGCTTGCTGGCCACGCAGCAGCGCATGAAAGCCGGCGTGCTGTTCGACCTGGCCAGCCTGCAGCAGCGGGCGCTGGCAGGCGACGACCAGGCACTGGCCGCGAGCAGCGCGGCGCTGCGGAGCTGGATCAGCTCGCTGCCGGTGACCGGACGTGAGTCGCCGGCGCTGCTCGATCCACGCGCGGTGGAAGTGAATGCACCGAAGAATCACCTGCTGGCTGCTGGCGACGAGCTGTTCTATCCGCTGCGTCCCGAGGGCATCCGCGTGGTCGGCGCCGTGCAGCAACCCTGCACCTTGCCGCTGGTGCCATTGCAGGATGCGCGGCTTTACGTGGACGCGTGTGCGCTCGGCGACGCCGCGGATCGCGACAACATCTACGTGATCGAGCCGGATGGCCACGTGTTCGTGCAGGGCGTGGCCCTGTGGAATCGCAGCGAGGCGCAGGCACTGGCGCCAGGCGCGGTGATCTACGTGCCGCTGCGCGAAAGCGCCGCCCGCAGGGTGGACGCCACGATGAACCGCGACATCGCCGCGTTCCTGGCAACGCAGGTGTTGCCGGGGCCGGAGAGGTCGCCGTGATGATGGTAGTTCGCGAAGAACACCCCACCTCAGCCCTCCCCTGTCACATAGGGACTTCCTTCGGTCGCAAGCAGGGGAGGGAGAAGAGCCGGAGCGCGCCGCTGCTTGTGCCCCCTCCCCTGCTTGCAGGGGAGGGCCGGGGTGGGGTCGCTCTTGATCTCCTTGCCCGCCTGCACCAGCCCCGGCTCATCGCATCAAACACATCGCACCACCGCACCACGCCACGGACCCCACAGGCTTGAACACCCTCCAGCACATCCGCCGTCAATGCACCTGCCTGCTGCCGCTGGCCGGCTGGTTGCTGACCTGTTCGGTGCACGCGCAGAACGCGCCGACGCAAAGTGACTTCGGCGGCGCCGGCCTGCTGCAGACGCCCACCGCGCGCATGGCCGATGAGGGCGAAGTGGGTTTCACCGCCAGCCGCACCTCGCCGTATACGCGCTACAACTTCACCCTGCAGCCGCTGCCGTGGCTGGAAGGCAGTTTTCGCTACATCAACATCGCCAACCGTCTATACGGGCCGTCAAGCCTGAGCGGCGACCAGAGCCTCAAGGACAAGTCGATCGACGCCAAGGTCCGACTGTGGCGCGAAAGCCATTACCTGCCGGCCGTGTCCGTAGGCATTCGCGACCTCGGCGGCACCGGGCTGTTCTCCAGCGAATACGTGGTGGCCAGCAAGCGCTTCGGACCGATCGACGCCAGCCTGGGCATGGCCTGGGGCTACATGGGCAATCGCGGCGACATCGGCAATCCGTTCTCGATCCTCAGCGACAAGTTCGATACGCGACCCGGACGCGGCAACAATCCCGGCGGCCAGTTCAACAGCCACAATTATTTCCGCGGGCGCGCAGCGCTGTTCGGCGGCATCAGCTACCAGACGCCATGGCAGCCGCTGATCCTGAAGCTCGAATACGAAGGTAACGACTACAAGCACGAACCATCCAGCAACAACCAGCCGCAACGCATGCCGATCAATATCGGCGCGGTCTACCGCCTGAACCGCAATGTCGACTTCAGCCTGGCGCTGGAGCGCGGGCGCGTGGCGATGTTCGGTTTCACCCTGCACACCAACCTCGCCCAGAGCAGCGGCCCCACCAAGCTGCTCGATCCGCCTTTACCCGATCGCGCCGACAAGCCGCCCACGCAAACCCCGCAGCAGGTCGACTGGACGGCCGTGAGCAAGCAGCTGCGCGACAACGCCGGCATCGAGGTGTCGAAGATCAGCCGTCGTGGCCGCGAAGTGGTGGTGACCGGCGAACAGCAGCGCTATTTCTATCCAGCCAAGGCGCTGGGTCGCACCGCGCGCGTGCTGGACAACCAGCTGGCGCCGGGCACCGACTGGTACACCGTGGTGTCCACCCGCGAAGGCCTGCCGATCGTGGCGACCAGCATGCATCGGCAGCGCTTCGACGAACTGCTGAACTACGACATCGACCTGCCCGCCTTCAGCCGCAGCGTCGAGCAGAACCCGCCATTGCCACAGCGTGAGGAGGTGCTGTACCGGGCCGCGCCGAAGAAGTTCAGCGGCAGTCTGGCGGTGGGTTACGCGCAATCGCTGGGCGGCCCGGATGCCTTCATCCTGTATCAGGTGTACGCGAACTACGACGCGAACTTCCACTTCACCCCGAACCTGTGGTGGAGCGGCAACTTCAGCGCCAACCTGCTCAACAACTACGACCACTTCAAGTACGACGCGCCCAGCAACCTGCCGCGCGTGCGCACCTATGTGCGCGAGTACCTGACCAGCTCGCGGCTGACCATGCCTGTCTTCCAGCTCACCGCCAGCCGTCGTCTTGGCACCGATCTGTATGGCCTTCTATACGGCGGCATGCTGGAAAGCATGTACGGCGGCGTGGGCGGCGAAGTGCTGTACCGGCCGATGGGCGAACGCTGGGCGATCGGCGTCGATGCCAACTGGGTGAAGCAGCGCGGCTTCGACCAGGACTTCTCGTTCCGCCGCTACCACGTCGCCACCGGCCACGTGACGGGCTACTTCGACCTGGGCTACAAGGACGTCACCCTGGCGCTCAGCTACGGCCGCTACCTGGCCGGCGACCGTGGCGCCACCATCGACGTGTCGCGCCAGTTCCACAACGGCGTGCGCATGGGCGCGTATGCCACGTTCACCAATGTCTCGGCGAAACAGTTTGGCGAAGGCAGCTTCGACAAGGGCATCTACCTGTCGATCCCGTTCGACCTGATGCTGCCCAGCTCGCACACCAGCAGCGCCAACATCCTGTGGCAGCCCCTGCTGCGCGACGGCGGCGCCCGCCTGGCCAAGCGCTACAACCTCTACGACCTGACCAGCGACCGCGACAGCGACCTGCTGGATGACAACCTGCAGAAGATCACCGAGTAGCCGCCTTGCTCCCTCCCCGCTCGTCCCGCAAGGGGACTCCCTTCGGTCGCAGTGAGGGTTGGGGTGGGGTTCGCTCTTGATCTTGCTTCCTCGCCACCCGGCGCCACCCCCTCCCAACCTCCCCCTGCAAGCAGGGGGAGGAGCGAAGCCGCCTTGCTCCCTCCCCTACGTGTAGGGGAGGGTTGGGGTGGGGTCGCTCTTCCGGCCGACCGCGCTACGCCAGCCTCACCTCGCCCTCTTCCACCTGCACCGCCACCATGCGCAGGTGCTCGCCGCGGCAGGGCCCGGCGATGCACAAGCCATCGCCCTGGTTGAAGGTGGCGCCGTGCACGGCGCAGATCAGGGTGTCGTTCTTCAGCAGGAATTTGCCGGGGGCGTAGTCGAGGCGGCGGCCGGCGTGGGGACAGACGTTGAGATAGCCGTGCACCTGCTCGCCACGACGCAGCAGGATCACGCTTTCCTCGCCGTCAGCCAGGCTGGCGTCCACCGCGGTGGCGCCGCCGTCGGGGATGTCGTCGAGCCGGCACAGGGCCGGTGGTTGCGACAATTCGGCGGGGGTAGGTATATCCATCGGCACTTGCCTCGGGGACCGCATGGCCCCATGGTGGTCGCGTAAGTCGTTGATTTTACCACACGGATTTTTAACACATGCATTTCTCCCTGCCGCCTCTCCGTCGTCCCCGCCACCCGCTGGCGCGCGCCCTCTCGCTGGTGCTGGGCGTGGCCGTGCTCGGTGTGCTGCTGGTATTCGGGCTGGTGGTGGCTGGCGTGCTGCTGGTCGGCGGCATCTTGTTGCTGGCCGTGCGCCAGTGGAAGCAGGGGCGTTCGCCGGTGCAGCGGACGGCGTCGGCTGGGAATGGCCAGCCGGCCGTGCTGGAAGGCGAGTTCGTGGTGATCCGCCAGGGTCGCCCCGTCGCGCATTGATCCTGTAGGAGCGCACCCTGTGCGCGATAGTTTTCCGTCAGGTGACGAAGAGCTATCGCGCACAGGGTGCGCTCCTACGGGTAACACGCGGATAATGCGCCGTCCCCACACGATCCGCCTCCATGCAAGTTACCTCTGCCTCTGACGCGGCCAGGCCGCGCAGCCTGACCGATCCCCGCGTCCTGATTCCGCTGTCGCTGCTGGCGCTGTACGTGATCTGGGGCTCGACCTACCTGGGCATCCGGTTCGCGCTGGAAAGCTACCCGCCGTTCCTGCTGGCCGGCATTCGCTTCCTCGGTGCCGGTGTCGCGTTGTACGGATTCCTGCGCTGGCGCGGCATGGCGGCGCCGACGTCGCTGCAATGGCGCAACGCCACGTTCACCGGTCTGCTGTTGCTCGGCATGGGCAACGGCCTGGTGTGCTTTGCCGAGGAGCGGGTCAGCTCGGGTATCGCCGCGGTGGCAGTGGCCAGCATGCCGCTGTTCGCCGCGCTGTTCACCGGCATGTATGGGCAATGGCCGAACCGGCGCGAGAGCATCGGCCTGGTGATTGGCTTCGTCGGCGTGATCGTGTTGAACCTGGGCAGCAGCCTGTCCGGTTCGCGGCTCGGCGCGATCGCGCTGCTGGTGGCGGCGATGTGCTGGGCGTTCGGTTCGGCCTGGAGCCGTCGACGCGACATGCCGCAAGGCCCGATGAATACCGCCGCTCAGATGCTGACCGCCAGCGTCGCGCTGCTGCTGTTCGGCTTCCTCAGCGGCGAACGCCTGCCGGCGCATCCCACGATGCATGCCACGCTGGCCCTGATCTATCTGGCGGTGTTCGGTTCGATCGTGGCGTTCAGCGCCTACCTGTACGTGCTCAAGCACGCGCGTCCCGCGCTGGCTACCAGCTATGCCTACGTGAATCCACCCGTCGCCGTGCTGCTCGGCATCCTGCTGGCCGGCGAGCAGTTGGGACCGTACGACTTGCTGGGCATGGCGATCATCCTGGGCGGCTTGGTCGTGATCACGCTGGCGAAGCAGAAGAAGCAGGTTGGAGTCGCGGCTTCCACCTGAGCGAGATCAAGAGCGCACCCCCTCCCAACCTCCCCCTGCCATGCAGGGGGAGGAGCGTTGCGCGCTCTGCTCCCTCCCCTGCGAAGTAGGGGAGGGCTGGGGTGGGGTTGCTCTTCGGTCGAGTCAGGCGTGACGATGGACCGATTGCGGAAGGAGCACGACATGAATGCACAACACGATGGCTGGATGGCGCGCGTGGCGCTGCGCAGTGCGGCGTGGGCGGAGCGCTGGTTTCCGGATGCGTGGGTGTTTGCCGCGCTGGGCGTGGTGCTGGTGGCGCTGGCGGCGCTGGCCTTTGGCGCGACACCCGTCGCCGCCGTCGGCGCGTTCGGCGACGGCTTCTGGAGCCTGATCCCGTTCACCATGCAGATGGCCTTCGTGGTGATCGGCGGCTACGTGCTGGCCACCGCGCCGGTGGTGGCGCGTTTCATCGACGTGCTGGCGCGGGCGCCGCGCACGGGGCGCGGCGCGATCGTCTACATCGCCCTGGTCAGCATGCTGGCGTCGCTGCTGAGCTG
The DNA here is from genome assembly GCF_001428465.1 of Rhodanobacter sp. Root179. Taxonomy (NCBI): domain Bacteria; kingdom Pseudomonadati; phylum Pseudomonadota; class Gammaproteobacteria; order Lysobacterales; family Rhodanobacteraceae; genus Rhodanobacter; species Rhodanobacter sp. Root179. The sequence continues at coordinate 51,114 of NZ_LMHR01000086.1, forward strand.
GGGATTCTCGCTGGTGTTCGGCGGCCTGCTGGTGCGCGCGCTGGCACGGCGCAGCGACCTGCGCATGGATTACCGCGCGGCCGGCGCGGCGGCGTATCTGGGCCTCGGCGCGATCTGGGCGATGGGGCTGTCATCGTCCGCGGCGCAATTGCAGGCGAACCCGGCCAGCATGCCGCCGGGCCTGCTGGCGATCACCGGCGTGCTGCCTTTCAGCCAGACGATTTTCCTGTGGCAGTCGATCGTGCTGACCGCAGTGCTGATCGTGGTGTCGCTGCTGGTGTGCTGGTTCACCGCGCCGTCGGACGCGAACGCACGCACCGCGCAGGACTTCGACGTGGCGGAAAACTCGATCCCGGCGCTGCCGCCGCGAACGCGTCCGGGCGAGTGGCTGGAATACAGCCCGCTGCTGTCGCTGGCGATCGGCCTGCTGGGACTGGGCTGGCTCGGCCACGAGTTCGCCAGCAAGCCGGCGATCAGCGCGATCGCCAACCTCAACACCTACAACTTCCTGTTCCTGACCCTGGGCATCCTGCTGCACTGGCGCCCGCGCAGCTTTCTCGATGCGGTGCATCGCGCCGTGCCCAGCACCGCCGGCGTGCTGATCCAGTTTCCGCTGTACGGCGGCATCGCCGCGCTGCTCACCCATGTGCCCGGCGCGGATGGCGCCACCCTGGCGCACCGCTTGTCGAACCTGTTCGTGCACATCGCCGGCACCGAGAGCTTCCCCGCGGTGATGGGCGCGTACTCGGCGATCCTCGGCTTCTTCGTGCCATCCGGCGGCGGCAAGTGGCTGGTCGAGGCGCCGTACGTGATGCAGGCGGCCAACGACCTGCACGTGCACCTGGGCTGGGCGGTGCAGGTGTACAACGCGGCCGAGGCGCTGCCCAACCTGATCAACCCGTTCTGGATGCTGCCGCTGCTCGGCGTGCTCGGGCTGAAGGCGCGCGACGTGGTCGGCTACACCTTCGTGCAACTGGTGGTACACGTGCCGCTGGTGCTGGGCATGCTATGGCTGCTGGGCATGACGCTGGAGTATGTGCCGCCGGTGATGCCTTAGGAGCGAGGAGCGAGGGAGGAGGAGTGAGGAATGAGAGAAAGCGCGCCGTGCCGACCATGCCCGCTCCTGCCTTCTCTCACTCCTCACTCCTCTCCACTCACTTCTGCCTTCTAGAGCTCGCGCAGCGCCGTGGTGACCGGCAAGCGCGCGGCGCGCATGGCGGGGAACAGGCCGCCGATGAAGCCGATCGCCAGCGCCCATTTCAGGCCGCTCCACAGCAGCGCGGGGGTGACGCTGAACTCGAAGCTGAGCTTGCCCACCGAACCGGCCGCCAGCGTCGACGCGGTATAGCCGTTGAAGATCAGCCACGCCAGGGCGCCGCCGAGCAGGCCGCCGATCAGCGCCAGCAGCATCGTTTCCAGCATGATCGCCACCACCACCGGCGTGCCGCGGAAACCGATCGCACGCAGCGTGGCGATTTCGCGGGCGCGGGCGGCGACGGCGGCGAACATGCAGTTGAGCGCGCCGAAGATCGCACCGATCGCCATGATCACGCCGACCGTGATGCCGATGCCCTGGATCATCTTGCTGGTGCCTTCGGACTGCTTGCTGAAGTAGTCGAGGGTGGTGTCGACGTCGACCTTCAGGCGCGGGTCGGCTTCGAGCGAGGCCTTGAACGCGTCGAAGCCGTTAGGGTCGGCCAGCTTCAGCGTCACCGAGTTGCGGCTGCCGCCGCGGCGATAGGCATCGGCGACCACGTTGGCGTCGGCCCACAGCTCCGAATCCAGCGCATCGCCGGAGGCGAACTGGCCGACCACGGTCCACTGCTGGTTGCCCAGCTTCACCTGGTGGCCGACCTCGAGGCCGGCGAATTCGCGCTGGGCGCCCTGCCCCACCATCAGCTCATGCATGCCCGGCTTGAACTTGCGCCCGGCGACGACCTTGACGTTCGGCCGCACCGTCCATGCCTCGTCGCCGATGCCGCGCAACTGCACGCTGCCGACGTCGTCCTCGGTGCCGCCCTTCAGCTGCAGGTTCGCGGCGACCACGATCTCCGGCGAGGCGATCGGCTTGCCCTGGGCGTCGCGGGCGATGCCGGCGACCTGCGGGATCACCACCACGTTGTCGCGCTCCAGCACCGACATCACTTCCGACGCAGAGGCACCGCGCATCACGATGGCGGTGTCGGTGCTGCCGGTCCTGCGCAGCGTTTCGCTGTAGCCCTCGCCCATCGCCAGCAAGGCCACCAGCACGCCGACCACGCCGGCAATGCCGATCACGATCACCGAGGAGGAACCCAGCCGCTGGCGCAAGGTGCTGACGCCGACCGCCGTGACCGAGGATGCCTGGCGCCCCTGTCGAGTCAACGCCATCCAGAGTGCGAACAGCACCGCCAGCCCCAGCACCGCCGGCCATGGCAGGCGCACCCATATGCCCAGCGTCACCACCAGCGCAACGACCAGGCCCAGGCCGATCATGAAATTTCCGAACTTGTTCATGGTGATCTCCTCAGCGGCCGGCCAGTGCATCGACAATGTTCAGGCGCATCGCGCGCACCGCGGGTATCACCCCCACCACCAGGCCGATGACGGCCATCAGCACGATGCCGAGCACCCAGTTGCCCGCGCCGACCGGTGGCAGGCCGAGCCCGCTGCCGGCCGCCACCGCGGGAATCAGCGCGGTGGCAATGCCCAGCCCGATCACCCCGCCGATCAGCAACAGCAGCACGGATTCGGCCAGGACCATGCCGAGCACGCTGGCGCTGGAGAAGCCGATCGTCTTCAGCACCGCCAGCTCGGACGTCCGTTCGCGCACGGCCATCATCATGGTGTTGCCCGACAGCAGCATCAGGGTGAAGAACACCGCGCCCATGATCGAGCTGACGATCAGGCCGATGTCGGCCAGCTGCTTGATCCAGTTCGCCGTGGCGGCCTGTTCGGTCTGCGTGCGGGTCTCGTGGTCGGAGTTGGCCGAGATCGCATCGATCGCCTTGGCCACGCGGTCGGCCTGGTTCACGTCGCTGACGCGGCTGACGTACCAGCCCACCGAGCCGCGGTTGTAGGGCGTGCTGTCGTCGAAGTATTTCCAGTGCAGCAGGATCAGCTGCTTGAACATGCCGCCGGCGTTCTTGTCCTTCGGGTGCAGGATGCCCACGATGTCGAACGACCAGTTCTTGCTGCCGTCGTGCGTGGGGAAGATGGTGGACTGCAGCGGCAGCTTGTCGCCGACCTTCCAGTGGTACTTCGCCGCGAGATCCTCGCCGACCAGCACGCCGGTGCGGGTCTCGTCGAACGCCTTGCGCTGCGCCGCCGGCACCTCGACCTCGGGGAACAGGTCGATGTAGTTCGGGCTCACCGCGAAGCTGAAGATCTGGTTGTGCGGGTCCTGGTAGGCCCCGCCGAACCAGTTCGCATAGGCCACCGCCTTGACCCCGGGCACCTTGCCGATCGGCAGCTCCAGCGACGACGGCAGAGTCTGGATGAAGGACAGCTTCGAGCCGGTCTGCAGGCGTTCGGCGCCATTGGCGCTCTTGCCCGCCTGGTCGAACGAGGTGCGCACCGCGTCGAGCATGCCGAACAGCAGGAACGCGGCGATGATCGAGACCAAGGTGAGGAAGGTGCGGGTCTTGCGCCGGAACAGCGCGGCCCAGATCAGGTGGAGATATTTCATGACGGAATCCTCTGCGGATCACGGTGCTGCCACGTCGGCACGGCGACGCGGAAGCCGGAGAAGTGCGCGTAAAGCCCACTCCCCTGTTTACAGGGGAGGGTTGGGGTGGGGGCGCTCTTGATCGCAAGGTCAAAAGCCTTACCCCCTCCCAACCTCTCCCTGCAAGCAGGGGGAGGGGCAAAGCCGCTGCGCTCCCTCCCCTGCATCGCAGGGGAGGGCCGGGGTGGGGTCGCTCTTCGCCGCGAGCCCATCACGCCAGCGCCCCCTGCTCGACCAACGTGCCCTTGTCCAGATGCAGCGTATGGCTGGCGTATTCGGCCGCCTTCGGATCATGGGTGACCATCACGATGGTCTTGCCGTGCTCGCGGTTGAGCTGCTGCAGCAGGCCGAGCACGTCTTCGGCGGACTGGCGGTCGAGGTCGCCGGTGGGCTCGTCGCAGACCAGCAGCTCGGGATCGGAGACGATCGCGCGGGCGATCGCCACGCGCTGCTGCTGGCCGCCGGAGAGTTCGCTCGGCTTGTGGCTGGCGCGATCGGCGAGGCCGACCAGTTGCAACGCGATCGCCGCGTTCTTCCGGCGCTGCGACGCCGACAGCTTCGTCAGCAGCAGCGGCAGTTCGACATTGCGCTGTGCCGACAGCATCGGCATCAGGTTGTAGAACTGGAAGATGAAGCCCACGTTCGACGCCCGCCACTTGGCCAGCGCGGCGCCACCGAGCTGATCGATGCGCTGGCCGCCCACGCTGATGCTGCCCGCGCTGGGCGTATCGAGCCCGCCGATCAGGTTGAGCAAGGTGGTCTTGCCGGAACCCGACGGGCCCATCAGGGCCAGGAAGTCGCCCTGGGCGATCGCCAGGTTGACGTGGTGCAACACCTCGACCTTCTGCTTGCCGCGCTCATAGGTCTTGGCCAGGTTCTGGATATCGATCAGGGTGCCCATGCTGTTTCTCCGAAGGCTGCGTGACGGTTGCGGCGGAGGCCGCCGCAAGAGGACATCTGTTCATGACTCATGGCGTGGCGACTTTCGTCTGGACGGCCGAACCGTCGTGCAGGTCGGCTGGCGGCGCCAGCACCACGCTGTCGCCCGGCTTCACCGCCGCCGGCAGCAGGCGCAACTCGCCCCGGGCCTGCGCCGCGGGACTGACGGTGCGCTGGCGCACTGCGCCGCCGTCGACCACGAACACCACACTGCGGCCGTTGCGCTGCACGATCGCCGTGGCCGGCACCAGCACGCCTTGCGGGATCGGCGCGGCGGCATCCGGCCGCTCCTCCAGGAAGGACACCCGCACGCCCATGTCGGGAACCACGCGCGCATCCTTCTGTTCCAGCGCCACGCGCACCTTGATGGTGGCCTTGCCACGGTCGGCGGTGGGCACGATGGCGACCACGCGGGCGGGGATCTTCCAGTCCGGGTAGGCATCCAGCACGGCTTCGGCCGACATGCCCGGCTTGACCCGGCCGATATAGGCCTCGTTGACGTCCACGTCCACTTCCAGCGAACTCATGTCGACGATGGTGCCGACGCCGGTCCGGGTGAAGCCGCCACCGGCGGACAGCGGCGAGATGATCTCGCCGACCTGCGCGTCCTTGGTGGTGACCACGCCGCTGAACGGCGCACGCACCACGCAGTAGTCGAAATTGACCTGGGCCACGGCGGCCTGTGCATCGGCGGACTTGGCCTGCTGCCGCTGCGCGCCGAGCTGGGCACGCAGGCTGTCCACCTGGGTCTGCGCCTGCTCGGCACTCTGCTTCGAGACCAGCCCGCGACCGACCAGCGACTGCAGCCGCCGCGCGTCGGCCACGCCCTGGGCCAGTTGCGCCTGGTACTGGGCGACCTGCGCATGCGCCGCGTCGGCCTGGGCCCGGGCCGCGGCGAGGTTGGCCCGGTAGCCGCTGTCGTCCAGGCGCGCCAGCACCTGGCCCTGCTTCACGTGGTCGCCTTCCTCGATCAGCACCGCGGTCAGGGTGCCGGTGATCTGGGCGGACACGGTGGCCTGGCGACGGGCGGTGACGTAGCCGGTGGCCTGCAGCACGGCGCCGGCGCCGCTGTCCGCACCGGCCGCCACCGCCGTCGCGGTCTGCACCGGCACGGCGCGATGGCCCAGCCAGAACCAGCCGGCACCGCCGAGCAGCACGACCAGGGCCAGCCCGGCGGCCACGATCCACGGCCAGCGGGCGCCGCCACCGCCGTGTTCCTCGCGTTGATGGCGCTCGATGCGCAGTTCCTTCAGCAGCTCGGTGTTGTCCACATCCACTCCCGCGTTCCAGGCCATGTTCCCGATGAGACAAGCTTGAACGACGCGCCGGGGCGTCGCCATGAGCCAGCATCAATCATCGGACGTGACAGCTGTCATCCGCCCCACTGTCTGTCGACGAACGGGACCGTGGCGGATCGACAGCCCGGCACCCGCGCCTGGCTCGCAGCCTGCGCCGACAGGGCCGCCTTTGCTACGCTTGCCGCATGACCTACGCCATCGCCACTCCCGCCGTCCCGAGCCTGCCGATCATCGGCAGCGACCAGCGCTTTCCGGTCCGCCGCGTGTTCTGCATCGGCCGCAACTACGCCGAGCACGCCCGCGAGATGGGCGCGGCGGTGGACAAGTCCGCCCCGATGTTTTTCTGCAAGCCGGCCGACGCGGTGGTCAGCGACGGTGCGGACGTACCGTATCCCTCGATGACAACGGAACTGCACCACGAAGTGGAGATGGTGGTGGCGCTGGCCGGCGGTGGCTGCGACATCGCCCCGGAACAGGCGGGCTCGCTGATCTTCGGCTACGGCGTGGGACTGGACCTGACCCGCCGCGACCTTCAGGCGCAGGCCAAGGCCAAGGGTCACCCGTGGGACGTGGCCAAGGCCTTCGATCATTCCGCGCCGGTGTCGGCGCTGCGCCCGGCAAACGAGGCGGCACTGGACGACGACAGCGTGCTGCGACTCACCGTCAACGGCGAGCTGCGCCAGCAGACCCGGCTGGGCGAGATGGTGCATGGCGTGCCGCAGATCATCGCGGCGCTGTCCACCCTGTTCGAACTGAAGCCCGGCGACCTGATCTTCACCGGCACGCCCGCCGGTGTCGCCGCACTGCAGCGGGGCGACCGCTTCCACGCCGAACTGGTCGGCGTGGCGGAATTGGACGGACGCATCGCCTGATCGCCGCCACCCCTGAGTCCGTCGGGTTGCGCTACATTCGACCAGCCAACCGGCCAAACCAAGGGAGTACCAGACACATGAGCATGCTCAGCGAATTCAAGGCCTTTGCCATGCGTGGCAACGTCATCGACCTGGCGGTCGGTGTGGTCATCGGCGGCGCGTTCGGCAAGATCGTCACTTCCCTGGTCGACCAGATCATCATGCCGCCGATCGGCATGCTCACCGGCGGCATCGACTTCAACGATCTGAAATGGGTGCTCAAGCCCGCCGACGTCAGCGACCCGGCGCACAAGGTGGCCGAGGTGGCGATCCAGTACGGCGCCTTCATCAACACCCTGATCCAGTTCCTCATCATCGCGTTCGCGATCTTCATGGTGGTCAAGGCCATCAACAAGCTCAGCCGCAAGCAGGAAGAGGCACCCGCCGCGCCGCCCGCCGACGTGGCGTTGCTGACCGAGATCCGCGATCTGCTGAAGAATCGGCCGGGTTGACCGGACAAGCGGGAACGGGGAACGGGGTACAAACAGCTTCGTAGGGCGGGCACTGCCCGCCGGCTCCTGCCGACGTGGCCAAGCAAGGGCGGCGGACAATGTCCGCCCTACGGCGCTGCTCCGTTCCTGTTCCCCGTTCCCCAACCATGACTTCTGGCCTAAGCAGCCGGCGGCCACGCCGCCATAATCGGGCTTTCCTCCGCGGAGTCTCCCGATGCGCCGTCTTCCCCTCACCCTGCTCGCCGCCAGCCTGCTGCTGGCCAGCGGCATCGCCAGCGCCGCCAATACCACGATTCCCGCCACGGCCGTAAAGACGGCCGAACAGTTGCGCGACAAGGCGATGCACGATGACACCGGCTACCGCATCGTCACGTCGCTCACCACCGAAGTCGGCCCGCGCCTGGCCGGCAGCGAGGCCGACCAGCGCGGCGTGGACTGGGCGGTGGCCAAGTTCAAGGCGCTGGGCTTCGACAAGGTCTACACCGAGCCGGTGACCTATCCGAAGTGGGTGCGTCGCAGCGAGCACGGCGCGATCGTGTCGCCGTTCCCGCAGCCGATGGTGCTGACCGCGCTGGGCTATTCGCCGGGCACGCCCAAGGGCGGGCTCACCGCGCAGGTCGTGAAGTTCGACAGCCTCGACGCGCTCAAGGCCGCCGACCCGGCCACGATCAAGGGCAGGATCGTGTTCGTCGACTACCGCATGCAGCGCTACCGGGACGGCCACGACTACGGCGTCGGCTCCCCGATCCGCACCCAGGGTCCGGTGATCGCGCAGGCCAAGGGCGCCGTCGGCTACCTGCTGCGCACCGCCGGCACCGACCCGCACAGCCGCACGCCGAACACCGGCGTGACAGGCTTCCGCGATCCGGCCAAGACGATCCCCGCCGCCGCGATATCCAACCCCGACGCCGACCAGCTCGGACGCGTGCTGGCCTACGGCAAGCCGGTGACGGTGAGGCTCGACCTCGACTGCGGCATCGAGGGTGAATACACCGGCGCCAACGTGATCGGCGAGGTCACCGGCGCGAAGCATCCCGACCAGGTGGTCGCGATCGGCGGCCATCTGGATTCGTGGGACCCGGGTACCGGCGCGATCGACGACGCCGCCGGCGTGGCGATCGCGATGGCCGCCGGCAAGCTGATCCACGACCTGCCGCAGCGCCCCGACCGCACGATCCGGGTGATCGCCTTCGCCAACGAGGAAATGGGCCTGTGGGGCGGCCGCGCCTATGCCGAGAAGCACGCGGACGAAGTGGCGAAATTCCAGCTCGGCACCGAATCCGATTTCGGCGCGGGCAAGGTCTGGCGGATGAGCGCCAGCGTCAAGCCCGAAGCGCGCGGCGCCATCGGACAGATCGCCAGGGTGCTGGCGCCGATCGGCGTGACCTACGACGCCAAGCGTCCCGGCGGCGGCGGTTCGGACCTGTCGCAGATGCACGGCAAGGGCATGGCCGCACTGTCGCTGACCCAGGACGGCACGAAGTATTTCGACTGGCACCACACCGCCGCCGACACGCTGGACAAGATCGACCCGAAGGAACTGGCCCAGAACGTGGCGGTCTACGCCGCGTTCTCGTACATGGCCGCCCAGGCGGACGGCGACTTCGGTTCGGCGCCCGGCGCATTCGCGAAAGACGGCGCCGGCGAGTAGCCCTGCCTTGCTCCCTCCCCTGCAACGCAGGGGAGGGCTGGGGTGGGGGTCGCTCTTCCCGCAGGATCAAACATCAAAAGCGAACCCCCTCCCCAACCTCCCCCTGCGTTGCAGGGGAGGGAGCAGGAGCATCGCCTACTTTGCGTAATACGCCCCGGATTCCACCAGCGCATCAGGCACGCAGAACGTCTTCGGCCGCACCGCGATCGCGATCGGCACCAGCACCTGTTTTTCCACGCCGCCCACGCTGGCGCACGATGCATCCGCCGGCAGCTGGTAGTGGATGATGCGCACGGTGTACTGCGGACAGACGTCCGAACAGGGATGCTCGGCCACCACCGGCACGCCGCGATAGCTGCCCAGAACTACGGTCGTGTGCATCAGGCTGGCCTTGTCCCACGGCCTGGCGGCCTGTGCCTGCAGCGCCGCGGCGTCCAGCTGGCCCGGCTCGCTGGCGCGAACGGCACAACCGGCGTTCAGCAGGGCGACGAAGGCGGCGGATACGAGGATGCTGTTGCGTGACATGGCATGACTCCCGTTGAGGTCGCGGTGACCCTAGCGCAACCCGGGCGACGTTGTCGTGTAGATGCCGCCGCGCCCCCTTCACGGACGAGCGGGCGTGCGGGCCATATTCGTCGCGTCAGCGCGATCCGTTCGGCAAGGCGGCGGCATCGACGTGCGGCTTGCGCCCGAAGCGCTGCTGCAGATGATCCATGTAGATGTAGATCACCGGCGTCAGGTACAGCGTCAGCACCTGCGAGAAGATCAGCCCGCCGACCACGGCCAGGCCCAGCGAGCGACGCACTTCGGCGCCGGCGCCGATGCTCAGCGCGATCGGCAGGGTGCCGGCCATCGCCGCCATGCTGGTCATCATGATCGGGCGGAAACGCACGCGGCAGGCCTCGAAGATCGCCTGCGCCGGCGGCATGCCTTCCTCGCGCTGACGCTCCAGCGCGAAGTCGATCAGCATGATCGCGTTCTTCTTGACGATGCCGATCAGCATCACGATGCCGACGAAGGCGAACAGGTCCAGCGAGGCGTGGAAGATCACCAGGGTCAGCAGCGCGCCGACCGCCGCCGCCGGCAGGCCGGACAGGATGGTCAGCGGGTGGATGAAGCTTTCGTACAGGATGCCCAGCACCAGGTAGATCACGAACACCGCCAGCAGCAGCAGCATGCCCATGCCCTGCAGGGATTGCTGGAACGCCTGCGCGGTGCCCTGCACGCTGCCGCTGATGGTCGCCGGCAGGCCCATAGTCTGCATCGCGCCGTCGATGCTGGCCACCGCGTCGCTGAGACTGACGCCCTGGGCCAGGTTGAACGATACCGTGACCGCCGGCAGCTGGCCCTGGTGATTCACGGTCAGCGCCTGCGGTTCGCGGCTGAAGCTGGCCACCGCGCTGAGCGGCACCAGCGCGCCGCTGCCCGAGGTGACGTACAGCTGCGACAGCACCGAGGGATCGTCCTGCAGCTTGCGCTCGACCTGCAGGATCACCCAGTGCTGGGTCGACGAGCCGTAGATGGTGGAGACCTGGTTTTCGCCGAAGCCGATGCCCAGCGCAGTCTGCACCTGGGCCATGGTGAGACCGAGCGGCGCCAGCTTGGCACGGTCGACCTTGACCACGATCGAGGGACTGTTGAGGTCCAGGTCGTTGGTGACGTCCTCGAAGCCCGGCAAGGCAGCGAACGCGCGGGTAACCCGACCGCTCCAGTCGTACAGCGCCGGCATGTCGATCGACTGCAAGGTGTACTGGTACTGCGCCTTGGACTGGCGACCGCCGATGCGGATCGCCGGCGTGTTCTGGATATAGGCGCGGATGCCGGTGACCGCCGCCAGCTTCCGGCGCAACTCGGCGGTGACCCCGTCCACGTCCAGCTTGCGCTGGTTCGCCGGCTTCAGCAGCAGCAGGATCGAGCCGTTGTTGACCGTGCTGCGCGAGCCACCGGCGCCGATGCTGGACATGTAGCCGGCGATGTTCGGATCCTTGGCCACGATGTCGACCAGCTTCTGCTGTCGCGCCAGCATGCCGTCGAAGGAGACATCCTCCGGCCCCTCGGTGTTGACGTGCAAGGTGCCGTTGTCGCCGGCCGGGATGAAGTCCTTCGGCGCCACGTAGAACAGCAGGGCGGTGGCCAGCAGGCTGAGGCCGAATGCGGCCAGCACCAGCCGGGGCCGGTCCATGCACCAGCGCAGGCTGTCGCCATAGCCGCGTTGCACGGCGTTGAACCCGCGGTCGAAGCCGCCGACCAGCCAGTTCTTCCTGCTCCTGTCGGCATCGCCATGGCCGTGCGCCTTGACGAAGCGGCTGCACAGCATCGGCGTCAGCGTGATCGCCACGATGCCGGAAATCAGGATCGCCACGCTGATCACGATCGCGAATTCGTGGAACAGCCGGCCCACGATGCCGCCCATGAACATCACCGGGATGAACACGGCGATCAGCGACAGCGTCATCGAGAAGATGGTGAAGCCGATCTCGCCGGCACCCTTGAGCGCGGCCTCGTACGGCGGTACGCCGGCTTCCATGTGACGCACGATGTTTTCCAGCATCACGATCGCGTCGTCGACCACGAAACCCACAGCCAGGGTCAACGCCAACAGCGACAGGTTGTCCAGGCTGTAGCCCAGCGCGTACATCACGCCGAACGTGCCCAGCACCGAGATCGGCAGGGCCACCGCGGGGATCAGTGTGGCCGACAGGCTGCCCAGGAACAGGTAGATCACGAACACCACCAGCGCGCCGGCCAGCAGCAGGGTGAACTGCACGTCGTCGACCGAGGCGCGGATCGACTGCGAGCGGTCGTACAGCGTTTCCAGTTTCACCGACGGCGGCAGGCTGGCGCGGAAGCTCGGCAGCACGGCCTTGATCCGGTCCACCGTGGCCACCGTGTTCGCGCCGGGCTGGCGCTGGATCGCCAGCACGATCGCGCGGGTACCGTTGTACGAGCTGGACTTCTGGTCGTCCTGCACGCTGTCGCGCGCCACGCCGATGTCGCCCACGTGCACCGGCGCGCCGTTGCGATACGCGACCACCACGTCGTTGTACGCGGCGGCGCGCTGCAGCTGGCCGTCGCTGCGGATCGGCAGCTGCTGGCGCGATCCGTACAGTGAGCCGGTGGACTGGTTGACGTTGGCGTCGGCGATCGCGCTCTGCACCTGGTCGATGCCGATGCCGGCGGCGGCGAGCCGGTCCGGGTCCACGCTGATCCGCACCGCGTACTTCTGCGAGCCGTACACGCTGACCTGGGCCACGCCATCGATCATCGACAGCTGCTGCGCCAACTCGGTCTCGGCGTATTCGTCGACCTGGGTCAGCGGCATCGTCGAGGAACTCATCGCCAGGTACAGGATCGCCGAGTCGGCCGGATTGACCTTGCGGAAGGTCGGCGGCGTGGTCATCTCCTTCGGCAACTGGCGCAACGCGGAGGAGATCGCCGACTGCACGTCCTGCGCCGCCGCGTCGATGTTGCGATCGAGCTCGAAGGTCAGCGTGATCGAGGTGGAACCCAGTGCGCTGGTCGAGCTCATCGAACTGATCCCGGCGATCGTCGACAGCTTGCCTTCCAACGGCGTGGCCACCGCCGACGCCATCGTCTCCGGCGACGCGCCGGGCAGGCTGGCGCTGATGCTGATGGTGGGGAAGTCGACGTTCGGCAGTTCGTTCACCGGCAATTGCGGATAGGCGACCAGGCCGAACACCAGCAGCGCCGTCATCAACAGCGTGGTCATCACCGGGCGGCGGATGCAGAGCTCGGGGATGTTCACCGGCTCAACCCTTTCTGACCACGGCAGCGCTGCCGTCGACCAGCAGCATCTGGCCTTCGGTCACCACCTTCTCACCGGCCTTCAGGCCCTTGTCGATCACCGTGCGCCCCGCGCTGGTCGGCCCGGTGGTGACGGTACGCTGCTGCACCTTGCCATCGGCGCCAAGCACGAACACGAAGCTGCCGCTGGTCGAACTCTGCAGCGCATGCACCGGCACGCTGACCACGTGGGTCAGCCGCGTGGTCGGCAACATCACCTGCACGAACTGGCCCGGCGTGAGCCGGTGTCCGGCGTTGTCGAAGCGCGCTTTCAGCACGATGGTGCCGGTGCTGGTGTCGACCGCGTTGTCGATGAAGTCCAGCGCGCCGGTCAGCGGCGCGGCCTGATCGCCCGAGATCGCCACCTGCACCTCGAGCGGAGCGTTCTGCCGCGCGGCGCGCACGGCCGGCAGGCTGTCCTGGGGAATGTTGAACGCCACGCGTACCGGCTCGACCTGGTTGAGCAGCACGATGTCGGTGCTGTCGGCGCTGATCTGCGCGCCGGGGTATACCAGCGGCGCGCCGGCGATACCATCGAACGGCGCCACGATCCGCGCATAGTCCAGCTGGGTCTGTGCCAGTTCCTGCGCGGCGCGATCGGTCTGCAGGTTGGCCTTGGCCACGGCAAGGTTGGCCTGGTACAGGTCGTAGTCGGCCCTGGAGACGAAACCCTTGCCCAGCATGTCGGCATAGCGCCGCTGGTCGGCCTCGGCCTTTTGCAACAGCGCCTGGTCACGCGCCACGTTGCCACGCGCCTGGTCCAGCTGCGCCTTCAGCAGGGCCGGGTCGATCTGCGCCAGCACGCTGCCCTTGCGCACCACCGCGCCGGGCGTGAACGACAGCGACTGCAACTGGCCCGACACCCGTGCGCGCAAGGTCACCGTCGACCACGGCTCGACGCGACCGACCAGCTTCAACGACAACTCGATGTCGCCCTGCGTGACCGTCGCCACTTCCACCGGCACCGCCGCGGGCGCGCGAACCGGGTCGGCCCCGCCTCCACCGCCGCGCCCGAAGTGGACGGCGACCGCGACCACCAGCAGGGCGGCCAGCACGAGGGCGATTTTTTTCCAGGACATGCGCGGTGAATTCTCGATCTTCTTGCCTGATGCGACGACGGCGGATCGCTCGATGGCGAAGCGGGTCACTGGCTGATGCTGGCGCGGCCACGTTTCAACGCGGCAGCGCGCCTGCGGTTGACCCCGCGGTGGCGGGACACCGCCCACTATGCCCCGCATGACGCAAGTCATGACCGCGACTGATGGCACTGGTCAGCCGCGGGATGATCAATCGTCGGCGCCGGGGCCCTGCTCCAGCGCCTGCAGGTTTTCCTTGATCTGGTTGATCACCGCCAGCGCGTGCTTCAGCTCGTCGTGGTCGATGCCGCGGGTGGCGTCCCGGCGCAGCTCCCGCGCGATGACTTCCATGTCGCCCACGATCACCTTCGCCTGATCGGTGACGTAGAGGCGCCATGCGCGGCGATCCTTCGGGTCGGGCCGGCGTTCCACGAAACCGGCGGCCTGCAGGCGATCGATCACGCGGCCCACCGCGATCGGTTCCATTTCCAGAAACTCGGCCAGCTCGTTTTGCCGCAGGCCCTCGCGGTGGTACAACATCTTGGTGGCACGCCACTGGGCGCGGGTCAGCCCGAATTTCACCGCGCGACGATCGAAGTGCTTGCGGAACAGCAGGGTCACGTCGCTGAGCAGGTAACCGAAGGAAATGTCTTCCGTTTTCGCCATGATGCGTTGCAACCTCAGCGCTTCAGAATGCCTGCCTGCAGCATAGGGCAAGCCGCACATTGCGCGAAGCCATGCCGATCAGCACCCTCCTCGCCGACATCACCCGCCTCGACGTCGATGCCATCGTCAACGCGGCCAACCCCGGCCTGCTCGGTGGCGGCGGTGTCGACGGCGCGATCCATCGCGCCGCCGGTCCCGGCCTGCTGGCTGCCTGTCGCGTGCTTCCCCAGTCCGCGCCCGGCGTGCGCTGCCCCACCGGAGAGGCACGCATCACACCGGGCTTCGACTTGCCCGCGCGTCACGTGATCCACACGGTGGGACCGGTCTGGCATGGCGGCCACCATGACGAAGCGCGCTTGCTGGGCCAGTGCTATCGCAACGCACTGCGCCTGCTGCGCGAACGGGAACTGCGGACGATCGCCTTTCCCGCGATCAGCTGCGGCGTCTACGGCTACCCGCGCGAACTGGCCGCCGCGGTGGCGGTGCGCACGCTGCGCGAGGAGCGGGCCGACGACGAAGGCATCGATGTCACGTTGTGCTGCTTCAGCGAGGCGATGCGCGCGGTGTTCGCACAGGCGCTTGCCACGTAGGGACACCGCCATCGCCGCGCGGTGCCGGAGCGGTCAGTCCAGCTTGAACGGATACAACGGCGCCAGCCCGGAGTCCTTGCCTGCCGCACTCGCCGCACGCCACGCGAAGCCGCGCTTGAATGCCTCGGCCAGGTTCGCGTCGGGCTCCGGCACGGCGGCGCCGGCGTAATGTCGCCGCTGCAGCGCGGCGATCGCCGCATGCTGGCGCGGATCATCCAGCGCCGCCGACAGATCGCCCAGATGCTGGATCGCCGGGCGTTCCGCCCGCGCCCATGCCAGCAGACCGCGCGCCTGCGCCGCCGGATCGCTGCCGCGTGCGGCGGCCAGGAACGCCAGCTGGGCATTTCGGGCGGACGACCGCGCGGGCGCGACTGACGTCGCCGCCTCACCGGAACGGCGACGCCACCACCACCAGACCGCCAGGCTGAGCACCCACAGACCGAAACTGGCCAGCGCGATCCAGCGCCACGGCGTGCTTGCCGCCCCGTTCGTCGAGCCGGTGGCCGCAGTGTGATCGCCCGTCACCGCCGGCGTGGCTGCCGCTGCTGCCGGTGGCGTGGCTGGCGCGCCCACGGCGGGCAGCACGTCGATCGTATGGGCGGGTATCCGCGCCACTTCCATCTTGTCGCTGACCACGTTCCACCACTTCAGCGTGGTGGCGGGAATGGTCAGCGGGCCGGCGCGTTCGGGCACGATCGCGAACGATTGCTGGCGCCGGCCGGTGACCCATTCGCCGTCCTGCCGATTGCCGCTCACCGGCTTGTCCGGATAGACGGTGGCACCGTCCAGCGGCGGCAGGCTCAGCGCCGGCAGGGCTTCCTGCGACAGTCCGGTGGCCTGCAGATTCATCGTGAGGTCGAACGGCTGGCCGACCCGCGGCGCGGCGTCCTGCGCCGTGGGCCAGCCATCCAGGCTCAGACTCAGTTCGCGCGCGGGCAGCCATGCGCTGCCGCCGAAGTCCGCTGGCGCCGCCTTCACGTCGAGCGTCTGCGCCGGGGCGCTGGCGCTGACCGGCACGGTGGCGCCGAAGAAACTGTCCGGGTCGCGCGGATCGGCCGCCTGGCCTTCGAAATCGACCGGCGGAATTTCCACCTTGCCCGCGTGTTGCGGCGTCACCGCGTAGCGCTGTTCGAGCACGTGATAGCTGCGGCCGCCGCGTTCGGTGTCGTAGTTGAGGCCCTTGCCGAGCGGCACGATTTCCACGCCGGCGACCTGCGGCGGCTGCGGCGCGTCACCACCGATGCGGGCGGCGTAATACAGCCGCGTGACGTAGGTGAACTGCTGGCCGACATAGCCCCGCGCCGGATTGATCTGCGATTCCATGAACACGTCTTTCGACGAGGTGCTGGCCGCATTCGGATCGGGCGCGGTCACCGTGAGTTGCAGCGGCGTGGTCTGGCTGCCGGCCACGCTCAGCGCGGGAATCTGCAGCACGCCGGTGTGCCGCGGGCGCAGCGCGATGCCGAAGGTCAGCTCGGCGCTGGCCTTGCCGTTGACCATGCTGTAGCTGCTGTTCTGCGAGCTGCCGAGGACCTGGAAGTCCCGGTTCAACGCACCCAGGTCGGGCGCGGCGACACCCATGCCCTGGCCGTTCACCCGCACGTTGAGGGTCACCGTCTCGCCCAGCTGGACATCGTTTCGATCCAGCGTCGCGGAGACGTCGCCGGCCAGTGCCAGTGCCGGCAGCAAGGCCAGCGCCAGCAGGCATCCGCCGATGAACTTTCGCAGGATCACGGTTCTCCATCCTCGTTCGTGGCGCCACCGTGGCGCTGCTGGTACTCGAGCTGAAACTTGCGCCGCAACAGCGCGCCGGGGTCGTCCGGCACGCGCTGCAGCGCGTGGCGCAGATCCGCCGGCAGCTTCGCCTGCGGATCGTCCTTGGCCAGCGCGCCGAGCTGGTGGCCGTCCTTGCTCTTGTCCCCGGCCTCCCCGGCCAGCGCCTCGTCCATCTGCCGTTTCAACGCCTGCTGCGCACGTTCGGCCTGCGCCTTCTGTTCGGCCTGTTCCTGCGCGGTCTGTGGCTTGGCCGGGTTCTCGCCTTCCTTGCCGGACGGCTCCTGCGACGAATCGCGCTTGCCGTTTTCGTCCTGCGGCTTGTCGCCCTTGCCGGATTGTCCGGACGGCTGATCCTGGCCCTCGCCATTCTTCTGCTGGCCCTGCGAACCCTGCTGGCCAGCCTTGCCCTGCTCGCCCGCCGACGACTGGTTCTTCTTGCCGTCGTGGCCTTCGTGTTCCTTCTGGTCCTGCGGCGACTGCTGTTGCTGGCGCAGCCAGTCCTCGACCGCCTGCCGGTTCGCCTTGGCGTCGGCATTGGCCGGATCGCGCTTCAAGGCTTCGTCATAAGCGGCGATCGCCTGCTTGTATTCGCCCTGTTTCGCCAGCGCATTGCCAAGGTTGTAGGCCCCGTCGCTGCCGGGAACCTCATGCAGGGATTGCGCCGCCGCCTGGTAGTCGCCGGCACGATAGGCGGCGGCGCCGCGCCATGCGGGATCGCGGGCCAGTTGCAAGGCGCGCTTCGCGTCGCCCTGGCGCAGGGCTTGCGCCGCCTGCTGGTCGGGGCGCTGCCACAGGTCCTTCCAGCTGGTGGCCGAAG
The DNA here is from genome assembly GCF_001428465.1 of Rhodanobacter sp. Root179. Taxonomy (NCBI): domain Bacteria; kingdom Pseudomonadati; phylum Pseudomonadota; class Gammaproteobacteria; order Lysobacterales; family Rhodanobacteraceae; genus Rhodanobacter; species Rhodanobacter sp. Root179. The sequence goes on from NZ_LMHR01000086.1 coordinate 68,800, forward strand.
CGGTGCCGGGCAACAGCGGCAGCACCAGCAGCGGCACGACCAGCAACCAGCCGCGACGGAACGCCATCGCGGCGATCAGCAACAGCGGCAGCAGCAACCACGGACCGCGATCCTGCCACTCGTCGCCGACCTGGCCTTCGGCCAGGGTCGCGCGGGTGTGGCGCAGCTCGCCGTGCAGCGCGTCGATGTCCGCCGGGTCGGCGCTCATCACCACGTAGCGTCCACCGCCGGCGGCGGCCAGTGCGCCGAGCGCGGCGTCATCGCGGCGCGACAGCACCATGTTGCCGCCCGCGTCGCGCAGGAAGCCGCCATCCGGCGAGGGCACCGGACCGCCGGCCGGCGTGCCCACGCCCAGCACCGACACGTGCACACCCGCGGCGTTTGCCTTGCGCGCCGCCGCCTGCGCCGCCGCATCGGCGTGGTCGGTGATCAGCACCAGCGAACCGCCGCCCGCCTTGCCATCGTGGATCAGCGCCGCGCCACGTTCGATCGCGGCGGCGGCGTTGTCGCCATCCACCGGCATGGTGTCGGGCGCCATCGCGTCGAGCAGGTCATCCAGGCTGTGTGCATCGGCGGTCAACGGCGCCACCACGAAGGCTTCGCCCGCGTAGCCGACCAGCGCGTTGAGACCGTCCCGGTTTGCCTGCAGCAGGTCGCGCGCCTTGTAGCGCGCGCGATCCAGACGACTGGGCGCGACATCACGGGCCAGCATGTGCTGCGACAACGAGATCGCCACCACTTGCGCCGGGCGGCTGGCATACAGGGGTTGTTCGATGCGGCTCCAGGTCGGTCCGGCCAGGGCCAGCGCGGCCAGGGTCCAGGCCAGCGCGAACAGCCACACCGGCAGATGGGCGTGACGGGCGCGACCGCGCAAAAGGTGTGGCAGCAGGGCCGGATCGACCAGATGCGACAACGCCACCTGTCCGCCATCGCGGCGCGTGCCAAACCAGCCGATCAGCGGCAACGCCAGCAGGCCGAGCAGCCAGCCCGGCCGCAGGAAATGGAACTGCTGCAGCAACTCGTTCATGCCATCCGCTCCGGCACGCGCGAAAAGCGCTGCGGCAGCACCACCAGCAACAGCAGCGCAATGGCCGCCAGCAACGGCCAGCGGAACAACTCGTGGCGCGGGCGCAGCGCCGGGCCATGCTGCGGCATCGGCTCCAGCGCGTCGATCGCCCGGTATGCTGCGGCCAGTTCGCTGCTGTCGGTGGCGCGGAAGAAACGGCCGCCGGTCTGCGTGGCGATGTCGGTGAGCATGTCGGCGTCGAGGTCGGCCGAAGGATTGACCAGCTGGCTGCCGAAGAAGCCGGGGATGCGCAGCCGGGTGGCGCCGATGCCGATCGTGTAGATCCGCACGCCGGCCGCCTTCGCCGCACGGGCCGCGTCGCGGGGCGCAATGCTGCCCGCGTTGTTGACGCCGTCGGTGAGCAGCACCAGCACGCGGGCCTGCTCGGGCAAGGCCGACAGGCGCTTGACCGCCACCGCGATGGCGTCGCCGATGGCTGTTTCGGTGCCAGCGAGCCCCACCGCCGCGCCCTGCAGCTGCGCACGCACGGCGGAAAGATCGTAGGTCAGCGGCGTGACCAAGAAGGCCTGGCTGCCGAACAGGATCAGGCCCATCTCGTCGCCGTTGCGGCGGGCGATGAAGTCGCCGGCAATCGCCTCGACCGCCGCGAAGCGATTGACCTGCTGGCCGGCCAGCTGCATGTCGCCGGTGCGCATGCTGCCAGACAGGTCCACCGCCAGCATCAGCGCTCGTCCGCTGCGCTGCTGGGCCTGCGGCGGACCTACCCACTGCGGTCGCGCCGCGGCCGCCAGCAGGCACAGCCAGGCCAGCGCCAGCAGCCACGGCGTCAGTCCACTCGCGCGCTTGCCGGCCACGCTGGCCAGGCGCACGCCAGGTTGCGGCAGATGCAATGCCTGGCCGGGCGCGACGGGACGCAGCCAGCGCCGCAGCAGCCACGGCAGCGGCAACAACACGATCACCCAGGGCCAGGCGAACTCAGCCATCGGCCTGCTCCGCGGGCAGCGGCTTCCAGCGTCGCGGCTGCAGCGCCTGCTGCAGCCAGCGACGCACGGCGGCAATCGTCGCGACGTGGTCGAACGCCGTCGGCGGTCGATAGAGGTGTTGCTCCAGCTCCGCCAGCTGCGCCATCGTCGCCGCATCCAGCGGCACCCGGGCGAGCGTGCGTCGCCAGGCCTCGCCACGCTGCCGGGTGGAACGCGCATCGTGACGACGCGCGACCCGGCGCAGCAGCTGATGCAGTCCGCCGACCAGTCGCGCCGCGTCGGCATCCCGATCGTATTGCGCGGCCATCCGCTCCAGCTCGTGCATCACCTCCCGTCGCTGGCGCAGCACGCCGCGATACTTGCGGGCGAACGCGATCGCCACGCCTGTGATTAGCAGCGCGATGAGCGCGAGCGCCCACCAGCCCGGCGCCGGCGGCCACCAAGCCGGCTCGGCGGGCAGATGGATGTCGCGCAGTTGCGGGCCGGTGAGCGGGATCATCGGGCGCTCCTTCGCGTGCCGAGCAGGCCGCCCACTGCATCGAACGCATCCGTCGTGGTGTCGATGCTGCTGCAGCGCAGCCCCAGTGAACGGGCCAGTTCACCCAGTCGCGCCTGCCCGGCCCCCAGCACGCGCTGGAAATCGCCACGCTGTCGCTCGGAATGCAGCATCACCTCGCAGCGTTCGCCGGCGTGCTCCAGCGGGTAACGACCCGGCGTCGCCGGCGCCAGTTCCAGCACGTCGGCCACTACCAGCACGCTGACCTGCGCATGGCGGCCCAGATCGAGCAGCCGCTTGCGTGCCGCATCGTCGCAACTGAAGCCATCGCTGATCAGCAGCACGCGGCTGGCGCCGTGCAGGACGCGGCCGGCGCGCGCCAGCGCATCGGAGAGCGGTTCGAGCCGATCCGGTGCAGCGTGCGCATCCCACTCGGCCATGGCGCCGCACACCGCCAGCGCGCCACGCGGACCAGCCTGTGGCCGCACCAGCTGATCGGCATGTCCGAACGCCATCACGCCGACGCGTTCGCCGGCGCGCACCGCGCACCAGGCCGCCGCCGCCGCCGCGCGCGCGGCCTGCACCGACTTGAAGCGCACGCGGGTGCCGAAACGCATGCTGGCATGTGTATCGAGCAGGATCAGCAGGCAGCCTTCGCGGTCCTCCTGGAACAGCTTGGTATGCAGCTTGCCGCTGCGCGCGGTCAGCCGCCAGTCGAGCCGACGCACGTCGTCGCCGGCCTGGTAGACCCGCGATTCGGCATAGTCCATGCCGCGGCCGTATAGACGGCTGGACTGCTGGCCGCTGCGGGCGGCACGGCTCGGCATGGGCGCGAGGCGCACCTTGCCGACCCTGGCGCGCAGGGCGATCAGTTCGGACAGCGAAACCCGGCTGAGTCCATCGCCGTCGGCGGCTCGGGAGACGACGGCGCTCACGGCAGCGGCACGAGATCCAGCAGGCGCCCGATCACCTGGTCGGGCCGCACGCCTTCGGCCTCGGCCTCATAGCTGAGCAGCACGCGATGGCGCAGCACTTCATGGGCAATCGCGTGCACATCCTCGGGCAGCACGTAATCGCGCCCCGACAGCCACGCCTGGGCCCGCGAACAGCGATCCAGCGCGATGGTGGCGCGCGGACTGCCGCCCCAGGCGATCCAGCGCTTCAACTCCGGCCCGTAGTGCCCGGCGTCGCGCGTGGCCAGCACCAGCTGGGTCAGGTATTCCTCCAGCGCCGGCGCCATGTGCACCGCCATCGCCGCATCGCGCGCGGCGAACACGTCGGCCTGGCTCAACAGCGCCGGAGCAGCGGCCACCGGATGGGCCCGACGGCTCGCCTGTTCGCGCGCGAGCTTGAGGATGGCCAGCTCGGCGGCGGCGTCGGGATAGCCGATCGTCACGTGCATCAGGAAACGATCGAGCTGGGCTTCGGGCAGGGTGAACGTGCCTTCCTGCTCGATCGGGTTCTGCGTCGCCATCACCATGAACAATTCGGGCAGCTGCCAGGTGCTGCGGCCGACGGTGATCTGCTGCTCGGCCATCGCCTCCAGCAGCGCCGACTGCACCTTGGCCGGCGCGCGGTTGATCTCGTCGGCAAGGATGATGTTGTGGAACAGCGGACCGCGCTCGAATTCGAAGCTGCCCGACTGCGGACGGAAGACATCGGTGCCGGTCAGATCCGCCGGCAACAGGTCGGGGGTGAACTGCACGCGATGGAAGTCTGCCTCGATCCGTGCCGCGAGCGCCTTGACCGCGGTGGTCTTGGCCAGCCCGGGTGCGCCCTCGACCAGCAGGTGGCCATCCGCCAGCAGCGCCACCAGCAGGCATTGCACCAGATGCGGCTGGCCGATGATGCATTGCTGCAGATCGTCGCGCAGCTGCGCAAAGGATGATTGCAGGTGGCTCGAAGGCCCGGTTTCGGGTGTATCCATGAGGCGTTCCGTGGTTGAGGCGAAGGCGGCCTGATCGTTGGGTCGACCGGACCTCAAGTTCGCTCGGCGTGCTACAGACCATCAACCATGCCGGAAATTCCATCGCCGGGCACATGCCAGCCGTCACGCATAAAAAAAGAGGCGGCCGAAGCCGCCTCTTTTCGTGGTACTGCCAGAACTTACTGCAAGGTGTCGCTGAGAATCCGCGGCGTCACGAAGATCAGCAGCTCGGCCTTGGTGTTGACCCGCGACGTGCTGCGGAACAGGGCACCGATGCCGGGGATGTCGCCCAGACCGGGCACCTTGGTGATGGTGTTGGACTTGTTGACCTCGTAGATGCCACCGAGGACGACGGTCTGACCGTTGTCGACCAACGCCGAGGTGTTGACCTCACGAGTGTCGATGGTCGGGATCTTGCCGCTTCCCGGGGCGTCGACGTAACCGGCCAGCGCATCCTTCTTGACGTTGATCATCAGGTAGACGCGATTGTCGGCGGTGATCGTCGGGGTGACCTTCAGTTCCAGCACGGCGTCCTTGAACTGGACCGTGGCGGTACCGCTGCCGGCGCCGCCGCCGGCGCTGTTCTGGAACGTCACGTAGCCGATTTCCTGACCCTGGCGGATGACCGCTTCCTGCTGGTTGGCGGTAATCACGCGGGGACTGGAGATCACCTCGCCACGACCTTCGGTCTGGGCGGCGGAGAGTTCCAGATCCAGCGCATAGTTCGCGCCGAGGATGGCCAGGCCGAAGCTGCCGCCCTTCAGGCTGGTGGGAAGGTTCACGTTGAGGCCACCGGAGCCGACCGTGTTCGGGGCGCTGTTGTTGCCGATTGCGCTGGGCACGCCGCTGCCGAGCTGCAGCACCTGTCCGCTGGGGTTGGTCTGCTTGCCGCTGATGCCGAACTTCGCGCCCAGTTCACGGGTGAAGTCGTCGGTGGCGACCACGATGCGCGATTCGATCAGCACCTGCTGCACCGGCTTGTCCAGCACCGCGATCAGCTCGCGCAACTGGCGGATCTTCTCCGGCGTGTCGTTGAGCAGCAGGGTGTTGGTACGCACGTCGAAGGAGACGCTGCCGCGGGGCGAGAGGAAGCCACGCTGGGTGTTGCTGCCGCTGCTGCTGCCGCCACCGCCCTGTCCCTGTTTGCTGCCGGTGGTGAGCAAGGTGGCGATGTCCGACGCCTTGCCGTAGCTGATCGGCACGTAGTCGGTCACCAGCTCGGCGGTGTCCTGCGCCTTCAGCTTCGCGTCGGCCAGATCCTGTTCGTACTTGGCCAGCTCGGCCTGCGGGGCGACCCAGACCACGTTGCCGTTACGGCGCTTGTCGAGGCTCTTGGCACGCAGGATCACGTCCAGCGCCTGGTCCCACGGCACGTTGACCAGACGCAGGGTGACGCTGCCGCCAACGCTGTCCGAAGCGACCAGGTTGAGCCCGGAGATGTCCGCGATCAGCTGCAGAGCCGAGCGCACCGGGATGTCCTGGAAGTTGAAGGTGACGCGCTTGCCGTTGTAGCTCGGCTCCTGGTCGAGCTTGCCCAGCTGGGCCTGCTTGGCGTCGGCCTTCTTCGGCGCCACTTCGACCACGTACTGGTCGGCGGTCTGGTAGGCGGACGTTTCCACGTTGCCCTTGACCGCGATCTCCATGCGCGCACCGCCACCGTTGCCGGTACGGGTGACGATCGACTGCACCGGCGTGGCGAAGTCGAGCGTGTCGAGGCGCTGGGCCAGGTTGGCCGGCAGGTTGGCGTGATCGATGGTGACCAGCACCTTGTCGCCGCTGCGGGTCATTTCGGCGTTGGCGCCGCTGCCGCTGAAGTTGATCAGCACGCGACCTTCGCCGTTGGGGCCACGACGGAAGTCGATGTTGGAGATGGCCGGACCGTTCGACGAGGACGGCAGGGCCTTGGTCGGGTCGATCGTGGCTGCGGTGGTCACCGCCTGGTCGGTGCTGCCGTTGTTCACGGTCAGGATCAGGCTGTTGCCGTCGATCCGCGAGCGGTAGCTCGACTCACGCATCAGTTCCACCACGACGCGGGTGCGACCGCCAGCGGAGACGGCGGACACGCCCGAGGTCGAGCCCTTGCCGATGTCCAGATGGCGCGGCGCCGCGTTGTCGGTGTCGGCGAAGTCCACCGCGATGCGCGGCGGGTTGCCGGTCGTGAAGATCTTCGGATCCGGCACCGGGCCATTGCCGAAGTCCATGTGCAACTCCACGCTGCCACCGGGCAGTGCGTCGTAGCTGATGTTCTTCAGCGTGGTGGTGGCTGCCATCGCAGCGCTGGTCCAGGTGGCGCCAGCGATCAGCAGGCCCATCAGCATGTAACGGCTTGCATGGCGCATGACACGGCCCCGCACGGATTGGATTTGGTTGCTCATTGCATCAGCCCCTGTCTACCTATTTCGCGTCGAGCGCGATGCTGGCAGGACGTTCCATCCAGCCACCATTACCGTTGGATACCAGCTCGACCAGATCAATATGGTCTTCGCTGATCGCCGTGATATGCCCGTAGTTCTGACCCATGTACTCGTTGACATGGACGCGGTGGATCACCCCGCCCGGGTCCTTGACCAGCACTTCCATGCTGCCGCCGGCTCCGACCGTGCCGACCATCTTCAGGCTGTCCAGCGCGAACAGCTCAAGCGGTTGCTTGGCGCGGTTGGCGTCCGGCCTGGGACCGGTGTTGGCGGTGTTGTTGTCCAGCTCGGCCGTGCTCGGGCTGAACGGATCACGGCGATCCTGGTCGTCGTACTTGAATGTTTCGAAGGTCTTGATCACCGGCAACGGCTGGATCGGCGCGCCCTTCTTGGCCTTTTCCTGCGCTACCCAGCTGCGCAGGTCGGACATGCCGCGGGTGCAGCCACCGAGGACCAGCACGGCGCCCAGCATCAGCGCGAAGCGTGCAGCGTGTGCCGGCTTGATGAATGTCTGCTTGTTCATTTCCGGCCCCCCGCCCTGTTCCTGCCCGCGGGTTTGGCTGATGCCGCGCTCTCATCGTCATCGAGGTAGCGATAGGTCTTGACGGTGCCCTGCAGGACCAGTTGCCCGTTCGCGCCCTTGTCGCCCGCCGCCTTCGGTGTCAGCGACACGTCGTGCAGGGTGAGGATCACCACCCGCGGCAACGAAGCCACGCCGCTGATGAAGGTGCCGAACTGGTGGTAGGTGCCGCTGAACTTCAGGGCGATCGGTCGCTCTGCGTAGAAGTCCTTCGGCGTCTCCGGACCGGGCTGGAACAGGTCGGTCTCCAGGCCTGCCGACTGCGCGGTCTGCGAAATGTCGGTCAGCAGCTCCGGCATCTCGGTCTTGCTGGGCAGCTGGCGCAGCAACTGGCGCAGCATGTCCTGCATCTCGTCGAGCTGCTGTTGCAGCGCCTCGAGGTTGACCGACTTGGCCTGCTTGGTGGCGAATTCCTGCTTGAGCGAACCTTCCTTGCTGGCCAGCGAATTCAGGCTGTCCTGCTGGTCGCTGATGACGAAGTACCAGCCGGCCAGCAATACCAGGCCGAACAGGAGCGTGGTGAAGAAGATCTTTACCGACTGCGGCCAGCCACCGACGTTGTTGCGATCGAGGTTCTGGATATCACTGAGGAAACTCATGATCAGACACCTCCCTTCGCAGCCGGCGCACTGACCGGCTTGGCTTCCGGCGTCACCGGGGCCGCGGGCGTGGTCACTGCCTTGGCCGCCGCACCCAGCGGTGCCGGTACGGCCGGCGCGGCGCTGGAGCTGCTGCCCGCGGGCGGCAACGGCGTCTTGGTGGGGTCGACTTCGTCGGTTTTCGGCTTGCTCAGTTGCACGTTCAGGCCAAACGAGTAGGGCATGCGGGAGGCATCATGCGTGTTCTGCGTCTGGCGCAGGTCGGCATGGCCCATCCACGGCGAGACTTCGATGTTGCGCATGTATTCGGCCACGCTGGCGTTGGACTGCGCCACGCCGTCGAGCGACATCGACTGGCCACTCTGCTTGAGTCCGGTCAGGCGGGCGCTGGTCGGGATCGTCTTCACCAGTTCGTCGAACAGGTGCACCATCTGCGAGCGGTCGGCCTGCAACTGCTCGATGATCTGCTTGCGGGCCAGCAGGTGCTCGCGCACCTTCTCCAGCTCCTTGATCTTGGCGATGCGCACGTCGAGCTGCTTGATCTCGGTCTGCAGGTAGGCGTTGCGGTCATTCTGGTTGTCGATGCGCTGGTCCATCCAGAACATCCACACCAGCAACGCGCCAATGCCGACCACGAAGGCGGCAACCAGTTGCATGTAGAACTCGCGCTCGCGTTGCTTGCGTCGCTCGGCGCGCCACGGAAGTAGATTGACGTGTGCCATCAGTCGAAGCTCCTCAAGGCGAGGCCCACCGCAATCATCAACGCGGGGGCGTCCTGCGCCAGCGACTGCGCCTGGACCCGAGGCGACAGCGACATGCGGGCCAGCGGATTGGCGACGACGCAGGGCACGCCGAGCTGCTCTTCGAGCATCGGACCAAGGCCTTCGATCGAAGCACAGCCACCGGCCAGCACGACCTGGTCGACCTTGCTGTATTCACTGCCGGCAAAGAAGAACTGCAGCAGGCGGCTGATCTGCTGGATCAGCGATTCCTTGAACGGCTCCAGCGCCTCGGTCTCGTAGGACTCGGGCAGGCCGCCCTTGCGCTTGGCGCGGCCGGCTTCCTCGTAGGAAAGGCCGAAACGCCGCATGATCTCGTCGGTCAGCTGCTTGCCGCCGAAGACCTGCTCGCGCGAGTAGATCGTGCGCTGGTTGCGCAGTACCGACAGGGTGGTCATGGTGGCGCCGATGTCGACCACGGCCACCAGCGCCTCACGGCTGACATTGAGCTGGTCGGCGATCATGGCGAAGGCGTTCTCCATCGCGAACGCCTCCACGTCGATCACCGCGGCGGTGAGCCCGCCCAGGTCCAGCGCAGCCACCCGCATGTCGACGTTCTCGGTGCGCGAGGCCGCCAGCAGCACGTTGTTCATGTCGGGGTTGTCGCGGACCGGGCCGAGTACCTCGTAGTCGAGACTGACTTCGTCGATCGGATACGGGATGTACTGGTTCGCCTCGACCTGGATCTGGCCTTCCAGATCGTCGTCGGACAACTCGCTGGTCATCGGGATGATGCGGGTGATCACGGCGGAGCCGGCCACCGCCGCAGCGGCGTGCTTGAGCTTGGAGCCCGAGCGTGCCAGCGCGCGACGAATCGCATCACCCACCGCCTCGATCTCGACGATGTTCTTCTCGACCACGGCGTTCGGCGGCAGTGGCTCGACCGCGTAGTGCTCAACGCGATAACGGCCACCCGCCTGACTTAGCTGCAGCAGCTTGACGGCAGTCGAACTGATGTCGACACCAATCAGCGCCGGCTTCTTCGGTGTAAAGAGCCCCACGGTGTTTCCCCCTTGCCGCTGACGCCCGTAGCCAGAAACCTGGCGGGGTGCGCAGTGGCATTAAATCGAAAAATTAATGCAATGGCAACGGTCTACGGAAACTTTCTCAAGTGATTGGCGTGATCCGGGCCACATTTAGGCGAAACCCCTTCTTGGCTCGACCCTTGCTTCGGCGGGCCGGTTCGAGCTTTGGCAAACCATGCCTCATGCGAGGAATACTGCTACATCTATACTCTGCCATGTTTTGACTCAGGTCTCGCTATCTCCACACCATGCAAATTTTCAAACGCTTGTTGCGCTGGGCTCTGCTCCTGGCCTTTTCCGGTTTGCTCCTGACAGTTATCGCGGTTGGTGTGGCGTATTGGCTGATCTCTCCCCGGCTGCCCTCGGTGGCCGAGCTGAAGAACTACCCCATGCAGGTACCGCTGCGGGTGGTCAGTGCGGACGGCAAGCTGATCGCCAGCTTCGGCGAGACGCGGCGCATCCCGGTGGACATCGAGAAGGTGCCCGACCGGCTCAAGCATGCGGTGCTTTCGGCCGAGGACGCCGACTTCTACCACCACCCCGGCGTGGACTGGCACGGCATCGCGCGTGCCGGCTGGCATGTGGTGGTGACCGGCGGCGACAAGGGTCCAGGTGGCTCGACGATCACCCAGCAGGTGGCACGCAACTTCTTCCTCAGCCCCGAGAAACTGTATTCGCGCAAGCTCACCGAGATCTTCATCGCGCTGCGCATCGAGCACGAGCTGAGCAAGGACCAGATCCTCGAGCTGTACCTCAACAAGATGTTCCTCGGCCATCGTTCCTACGGCGTGGCCGCGGCAGCGGAGTATTACTACGGCAAGACCCTGGACCAGCTCAGCGTGGCCGAGTGCGCGCTGATCGCCTCGACCTTCCAGTTGCCCTCGGTGGTCAATCCGATCAACGGGCAGAAGCGGGCGATTGCGCGGCGCAACTGGGTGCTGGGCGAAATGCTGCGCCACGACTACATCACCAAGGCCGTCTACGAGCAGGCGATCGCCGAACCGAACCACGCCTTCCCGCACGAGCAACCGATCGAGGTGGACGCCCCCTACCTGGCCGAGATGGTGCGCCGGCAGGTGCTCGATCGCTTCGGCAACGACGCATTGACCGAGGGCTACGTGGTGAAGACCACGGTGCAGAGCGGCCGTCAGCAGGCCGCGGTGGATTCGGTGCGCGAAGGGCTGATCGCCTATGACCGCCGCCACGGCTGGCGCGGCCCGGAAGCCCACCAGGACCTGCCCGCGAATGCGGGCGACGCCGATTTCGACAACCTGCTGGGCAGTTACGGCAGCATCTCGGGCATGCAGCCGGGCATCGTCACCGCCAGCGACGCCAGGCAGGCAACGGTCTACCTGTCCAGTCACGAAAGCGCGATTCTCGACCTGGCCGCCCTCAGCTGGGCTCGTCCGCACATCAGTGACGACCGGGTCGGAGCCACGCCGACGCGGGTCGATGCCGTGCTCAAGCGCGGCGACATCATCCGCCTGGCCCGCGATGACAAGGGCGAATGGCAGCTGGCGCAGATCCCCGCCGCGCAGGCCGCGCTGACCTCGGTGAATCCGGAGGACGGCTCGATTCAGGCCCTGGTGGGCGGTTTCAGCTTCGTCCGCAGCAAGTTCAACCGCGCGGTCATGGCCGCCCGCCAGCCCGGCTCCAGCTTCAAGCCGTACCTGTACTCGGGAGCGTTCGAGCGGGGCTTTACGCCCTCCTCGATCATCAATGACGCCCCGCTGGCCCTGCCCGACCCATCGCGACCGAACGGCATCTGGACGCCATCCAACGACGATGGCAAGTTCGCCGGTCCGATGCGCCTGCGCGAGGCGCTGGTGCAGTCGAAGAACCTGGTCTCGGTGCGCCTGCTCGACGCCATCGGCGTGCGCTTCATGCGCGAGTACGCAACCCGCTTCGGTTTCTCGCAGGACGCCATCCCGGCCAACCTGTCGATGGCGCTGGGCACCGCCTCGGTGTCGCCGATGAGCATGGCTCGCGGCTACGCCGTGTTCGCCAATGGCGGCTACCTGGTCACGCCGTATTTCATCCACGAGATCGACGACCGCAACGGCACGCCGGTCTACGTGGCGAACCCGGCCCGCGCCTGCCGCAATTGCCAGGAGCGCCTGCTGGACACCAATCCGCCCGGCCCGCCGCCAGCCGACATGAATCCGACGCCGGCCAACAACCTGGCCAGCCAGGCCGGCGAGCCGGCCGAGTCGAGCAGCGTCGACGGCGTGGGCGAAGCCGTGCTTCCGGCCGATGCGCACGGCGCCGGTGCGCACGCCCCGGTGCTGGCGCCGCACGTGATCGAGGTGCGCAACGACTACCTGATGGTGTCGCTGATGAAGGACGTGATCCTGCGCGGCACCGGTTCGGCCGCCCGCGCGCTGGGACGCGACGACCTGGCCGGCAAGACCGGCTCCACCAACGACCACCGCGACGCCTGGTTCGTCGGCTTCAACGGCGAGCTGTCGACCGCCGTGTGGGTGGGCTTCGACGACTACAGCTCGCTCGGCCGGGGCGAGTTCGGCGCCAAGGCGGCGCTGCCGATCTGGATGTCCTACATGGGCAGCGCGCTCAAGGACCAGCCGTCCAGCACGTTGCCGATGCCGCCGGGAATCAGTACGGTAATGATCAACCGTTACAGCGGACTGCCCTCCGGCGCGGGCGATCCCGATGCCATGAGCGAAATCTTCAAGGTGGAAGACGTCGACCGGTTGCGCAGCCAGGCCGCCCAGCAGAAGGAGCAGGACCAGCAACACGCCTACGACATCTTCTGAACCCTCGCCGGCAGCGGCCCGCCCAACGGAAGCTGCCGTTACCGCATGATGAGGAGCGCCCTGTCCATGTCACGAGGCGAGCACCACCGCATCCACACGCATGACCGCCTGCAACGCAACCGTGTCCGCATCGCCCAGGAAGCGGCGCGGCTGATGAGCGAGCACGGCATCCGCGATTTCCACCACGCCAAGCTGAAGGCGGCGGAACGCCTGGGCATCCTCGACACCCAGGCGCTGCCCCGCAACCAGGAAATCGAGCAGGCCTTGCGCGAACACCAGCGCCTGTTCCTCGGCGACAGCCAGCCGCAACTGCTGCGGCAACGCCGGGAGGCGGCGTTCGACGCGATGCGTTTCCTGGCCGCCTTCGAACCCCGCCTGGTCGGCGCGGTGCTGGAAGGCACGGCGGACGCCCACTCGGCCGTGTGCCTGCACGTCTACAGCGACGATCCGGAGGCCGTGATGCTCTACCTGCGCGAACACGGCGTGCCGTTCGATACCCAGGTGCGCCGGCTGCGGTACGGCCGCGACGAGGATCAGCCGGAATATCAGGTGCTGCTGTTCGCCGCCGACGAACTGCCGTTCGACCTCACCGTGCTGCCGCGCGACGCGCTGCGCCAGGCGCCACTGGATCGTGCCGACGACCGGCCGATGCGGCGCGCGTCATTGACCCAGGTGGAACTGCTGCTGGCGGAAGATCCCGCCGACGATTTCGAGCAGCAGTTGAGCGCCGCCCTGCGCTGAAGCGATCTGTCCCGCATGAAAAAAGCCCCGACCATGGCCAGGGCTTTCCTTCAACCGCAGATGCTCAGCGCTTCGTCGTCGGCACGAAGTCGCGCACGTCGGCACCGGTATAGACCTGGCGCGGGCGACCGATCCGCGATCCAGGCGTTTCATGCTGCTCGATCCAGTGCGCGATCCAGCCGGCGGTGCGGGCGATGGCGAACATCACGGTGAACATCTCGGTGGGAATGCCCAGCGCCTTGTAGATGATGCCCGAGTAGAAATCGACGTTCGGATACAGCTTGCGCTCGATGAAGTATTCGTCCTTCAGCGCCGCCTCTTCCAGCTTCATCGCCACGTCCAGCAGCGGATCCTTCACGCCCAGCTCGGCCAGCACCTTGTGGCACATCTCGCGGATGATCTTCGCGCGCGGGTCGAAGTTCTTGTACACGCGATGGCCGAAGCCCATCAGGCGGAAGCTGTCGTTCTTGTCCTTGGCGCGCAGGATCGCCGACTCGACGTTGTCCGGGCTGCCGATTTCCTCGAGCTGCTTGAGCACGGCCTCGTTCGCGCCACCGTGGGCCGGGCCCCACAGCGCGGTGATGCCGGCGGCGATCGACGCGTACGGATTGGCGCCGGTGGAACCGACCAGACGCACCGTCGAGGTCGACGCGTTCTGCTCGTGGTCGGCGTGCAGGATGAACAGCAGGTCCAGCGCCTTGGCCGCGACCGGATTCATCTGCAACGGCTCGCTCGGCACCTCGAACATCATGTGCAGGAAACGGTCGACGTACTCGAGGTTGTTGCGCGGATAGCGCGACGGCCAGCCGATCGAATAGCGGTAGCAGGCCGCGGCGATCGTCGGCATCTTGGCGATCAGGCGGATCGCGGCCAGCTTGCGGTCGGCCGGATCATCGACGTTGAGGTCGTCGTGGTAGAACGCCGACAACGAGGCGACGGCCGCGGCCAGCATCGCCATCGGGTGCGCGTCGTGGTGGAAGCCCTGGAAGAAGTTCTTCAGCGACTCGTGCAGCATGGTGTGATGCGAGACATCATGCTCGAACGCAGCGAACTCGTCCGCCTTGGGCAGCTCGCCGTTCAGCAGCAGGTAGGCCACCTCGAGGAAGCTGGACTTCTCGGCCAGCTGCTCGATCGGGTAACCACGATACAGCAGCACGCCCTTGTCACCGTCGATGTAGGTGATCGCACTCTTGGTGCTGGCGGTGCTGCCGAAACCCGGGTCGTAGGTGAAGTGGCCGGTGTCCTTGTACAGGGTGGCGATGTCGATGCACGCTGGTCCCAGCGTGCCGCTGACCAGGGGCAGCTCGCTGCTGCGACTGGTCGACTCATCCACCAACTTGACGATCTTGGGATCGGACACGGAAATCTCCTTGCATGTGGGTCATCACCGGACGGCATCGCCATGGGCGATGCCGTCCGGTGCGGAATGCCTGGCTTCGGCGGCCGGGGAAAACAGCCGAAGCAACGAACGCCTTGGCGTCAGCTCACCCGCCATTATCGCACAAGGCCACGCGCGCATTCGATGGCGAATGGTCGAATGCCGGACACGAAAAGACACGGGGCAGGCCTGCGCCTGCCCCGTGTCTTCGAACCGCGTTGGCGATCGGGTCTGCTGACCGGCGCCAGGCGCCTGCAGCGACCGGCCCGCAGCAACCGGCGATTACTCCTTGACGGAGCCCGCGTAACGGCGACGGAACTTGTCGACGCGGCCGCCCACGTCAAGCGTCTTCTGCTTGCCGGTGTAGAACGGGTGCGAATGGCTGGAGATATCCACCTTGATCAGCGGGTACTCGTTGCCGTCTTCCCACTTGATGGTTTCCTTGCTGGACATGGTCGACTTGGTCAGGAACGAGAAGTCGGACGACAGGTCCTGGAACACCACCGGGACGTAATTCGGATGGATATCAGGCTTCATGGCTGGCTCTAAAGCGGTGGTGAAAAGAGCGGCATTGTAACGAGGATGCGCCTGGCTGCGCAAGTCGCCCCCACCCGCGGATCAGGCCGGAACGCCCAGCGCGCGCTTCACCATCGCCGCAAAGCGGGCCTGGTCCACCTCCAGCACGATGTTCGCCTGGGCCGGTCGGCCCAGCCGCGCCGTCCAGTCGACCACGGTGGCGCCGCGGGTCAGGCGACCATCCAGCTCCACCGCCACCGCCCGCTTTTCACAGCGGGTAACGATCGAGGGGTCCAGCGCGACGGCCATCGCCAGGGCGTCCGCGGCGACCAGTCCCGTGCGTTCGTGCCGGGCGTTGTAGCGACGCGCCGTGGCCACGATCCGCCCGAAGAAATCCGCGCGATGGTCACCGGCGGCCAGCCAGCGGTCGAACTCGGCATCGTCGAAGGCGTGCCGCAGGGTGGCTTCCCAGTCGACCAGGTCGAATGCCGGGAACGCCTCGAACACCACGTGGGCCGCCTCGGGGTCGAAGCCGATGTTGAATTCCGCCGGCACCTTGCCGGTGTTGCCGTGACCGGTGACCGCACCACCCATCACCACCAGTCGCGCCACCCGTTCGGGCAGGCTCGGGTCCAGCCGCAGCGCCAGCGCCAGGTTGGTCAGCGGGCCCAACGCCACCAGGGTCAACTCGCCGGGGCGCTCGCGGGTCAGGCGCAACAGCGCCAGCGCCGCGGATTCGGCCGACACCGCGGCGGCGGGTTCGGCGAAACCCACATCGCCGAAACCGTCCTGGCCATGCACGAAGGCGGCGTCTTCTTCCGGTGCGCGCACCAGCGGCATGGCGCACCCGGCGAAGACCGGCGTCGTCATGCCCACCAGGTCGACCAGGGTGCGCGCATTGCGCACGGTGTGGCCCAGGCCCACGTTGCCCGCGGCGATGCTGAGGCCGGCCACATCGGCATGGGCGTAAGCCATCAGGATGGCGAGGGCGTCGTCGACACCGGGATCGGTGTCGATCAGGAGTTGCGGCTTGGTCATGTGGACGGGTCGGGTGAGATCAACGGGGTAGCTTAAAGGGAACCGGGAACGGGGAACAGAAGCCAGCGCTTCGCCCCGATTCCCGCCTCACCCCTCACGCATGCGCGTAACGGGCGGCGCCGCCGATCCAGCGCTCGATCAACTGACCGGTCTGCTGCGGATGCTCCGCCAGCATCCGTTCGCCGACCTGCTGCACGGCCGGCAACAGGTGTGCGTCGCGGGTGAGCTCGGCGATGCGGAAACTGAGCTGCCCCGTCTGGCGGGTACCCAGCACTTCGCCGGGCCCGCGCAGCTCCAGGTCCTTCTCGGCGATGCGGAACCCGTCGCTGGTTTCCCGCATCACCTGCAGGCGCTCGCGTGCCAGCTGGCCCAGCGGCGGCTGGTACAGCAGCACGCAGTTGGAGGCCACCGCGCCGCGGCCGACCCGGCCGCGCAACTGGTGCAACTGGGCCAGGCCCAGCCGCTCGCTGTTCTCGATCACCATCAGGCTGGCGTTCGGCACGTCCACGCCGACCTCGATCACCGTGGTGGCCACCAGCACGGCCAGCTCGCCGGCCTTGAACGCATCCATCACCGCCTGCTTTTCCTTCGGCTTCATGCGGCCGTGGATCAGGCCGACCTTGAAGCCGACCAGCGCCGCGGAAAGTTCCGCGTGCGCCACTTCGGCCGCCTGCGCACGCAGCTGCTCCGATTCCTCGATCAGGGTGCACACCCAGTACACCTGGCGCCCCTCGCCGCAAGCGGCGTGGATGCGCTCGATCACCTCGATCCGCCGCGCGTTGGAGATCGCGATGGTCTGCACCGGCGTGCGTCCGGGCGGCAGTTCGTCGATCGACGAGACGTCGAGGTCGGCATACGCACTCATCGCCAGCGTGCGCGGGATCGGCGTCGCGGTCAGCACCAGCTGGTGCGGCACCAGTTGCCCGTCCCTGCCCTTGTCGCGCAGGGCCAGTCGCTGCTGCACGCCGAAGCGGTGCTGTTCGTCGACGATCACCAGACCGAGCCGTTCAAACGCCACGCCCTCCTGCATCAGCGCGTGCGTGCCGATCACCACCGCTGCACCGCCGGCAACCCGGGCCAGCGCCTGCTGGCGCGCCTTGCCGGTGACCTTGCCAGCCAGCCACTCCAGCTCGATGCCAAGCGGCTGCAGCCAGTGCCGGAAATTGTGCAGGTGCTGTTCGGCCAGCAGTTCGGTCGGCGCCATCAACGCCACCTGATGGCCGGCTTCGACCGCCGCCAGCGCGGCCAGCGCCGCCACCACGGTCTTGCCGCTGCCGACATCACCCTGCACCAGTCGCAGCATCGGATGGTTGCGTGCGAGGTCGCCAGCCACTTCGTCGGTGACCCGCTGCTGCGCCGCCGTCAGCCGGAACGACAGGCTGGCCAGCAACTGCCGGCGCAGCCCGCCGTCACCACCGAGCTTCGGCGCACGGCGGCGGCGCACCGCCTCGCGCATGCGGCGCAGGCTCAGGTGCTGGGTCAGCAACTCCTCGAACGCCAGTCGCTGCTGCGCCGGATGCCGGCCCAGCACCAACTGGTCCAGGCGCGCGTCCGGCGGCGGGCGATGCACATACAGCAGTGCGTCACGCAGCGACGTAAGGCCATGTTCGGCGCACAGCGCCGACGGAATCAGCTCCAGCTGGGCCGCGGGCGGCAGCAGCGCCAGTGCCTTGCCGATCACCCCGGCCAGCCGCTTCGGCCCCAGCCCCTCGGTGGTCGGATAGACCGGGCTGAGCAGGTCGTCGACGGCCGCCACGGCCTCGCCGGTCAGGCGCTGGTAAGTCGGATGCACCATTTCCAGGCCCTGCGCGCCATGGCGAACCTCGCCATAGCAAAGCAGTCGCGCGCCCGGCAGCAACTGCTCGGCCTGGGCGCGATTGAAATGGAAGAAGCGCAGCAGCAGGGTCTGCCGGCTGTCGTCGCCGATCGCCACTTTCAGCTGGGGTCGATAGCGAAAGCCCCGCTCGACCGCCTCGACCACGCCTTCGACCTGGGCCCGGTCGCCCGGACGCAGCTCGGCGATCGGGGTGACCCGGGTCTTGTCTTCGTAGCGCAAAGGCAGGTGGAACCACAGGTCCTGCACCCGTTCCAGGCCCAGCCGGGCCAGCGACGCGACCAGCGCCGGCCCCACTCCCGGCAGCTTGCCGACCGGCGTGAGGCCGGGATCGGTGTCGATGGGGACTGCGGGGCGGGCGGGACGTGTGGCCATGAACGACAAGCCTACCCGAGCATCCTCATCCATCGTAAGACGGACGGCGACGCACGCTGTCGGCGTCGGCCTCGCGCTGGATCAGCCGATGTCGCTCAGGACAGCACCATCACCGCGTCCACCTCGACCTGGGCCGCCTTCGGCAGCGCGGATACCTCGATCGTGGAGCGCGCCGGATACGGCTGCTGGAAGTACTCGGCCATCACCGCGTTCACCGCGGCGAAGTTCGCCAGGTCGGTGACATAAATGCCCACCCGCACGATCTGCGCCAGCGAGCCGCCGGCGGCCGTGGCCACCGCCGTGAGGTTGTCGAACACGCGGCGTGTCTGCGCGGTGACATCGCCATCGACCAGCGCGCCGGTGGCCGGGTCCAGCGGAATCTGGCCGGAGAAGTAAACGGTGTTGCCGGCTCGTACCGCCTGCGAATACGGACCAATCGCGGCCGGCGCCTGTTCGGTGGTGATGATGCTGCGGGACATGGATGACCTCGGGATTCGGAATGGGGGATCCGGAAAGATTACCGCGTCCGCGCTCCGAACGAATCCCCAATCCCCATCCCGCGATCCCGAATCACAAGGGATACCGATACGCCCCGCTGACCACCCCGGTGCGGCGCACGCGACGGATCACGTCGGCCAGGTGCTTGCGGCTTTTCACTTCCATCGCGAACAGCAGGGTGGCTGCCGCGGAGTCACGTTCGACGTACTCCACGTTCTCGATGTTCGAATCGGCGGCGGCGATCGCGGCGGCCACGGTGGCCAGCACGCCGGGACGATTGATCACCTCGATCCGCAGCTCGGCCCGATAGTCGCCCTGCACGTCGCGGTCCCATTCGATCGCCACGCGGCGTTCGGGCGACTTGCTCAGCTCGAACACGTTCGGGCATTCCTCGCGATGCACCACGATGCCCTTGCCCGAGGACAGGTAGCCGATGATGTCGTCGCCCGGCAGCGGGTGGCAGCAGTTGGCGAAGCTGAGCACGCCGCGCTCGGCGCCGGTGATGCGGATCTTCTCGTGCGTGTGCACCGGCAGCTGCGGCTTGCCGGCCTTCTTGCCGCGCGAGGCGAGCAACTGGCTGGCCACCACGTCGGGCATGCGGTTGCCCAGCGCGATGTCGGACAGCAACTCTTCCAGCCGCTTGAGCTTGGAGGTCTCCAGGAAGCGGTCGAGCACCGCCGCCGGGACGCCATCGAGGCTGCTGCCCAGGGCATCCAACGCGCGATCGAGCATGCGATGGCCGAAATCCACCGCGTCCTCGTGCTGCAGGTGCTTCAGGTACTGGCGGATGGCAGCACGCGCCTTGCCGGTCACCACCACTTCCAGCCATGCCGGGTTGGGCACCGCCGACGGCGCGGTGATGATCTCCACCAGTTGCCCGGATTCCAGTCGGGTGCGCAGCGGCAGCAGCCGCTTGTCGACCCGCGCGGCCACCGCGTGGTCGCCCACGTCGGTGTGCACGGCGTAGGCGAAATCCAGAGCGGTGGCATTGCGCGGCAGCGACAGGATGTCGCCCCGCGGCGTGAACAGGTAGACCTCGTCGGGGAACAGGTCGATCTTAACGTTCTCGATGAACTCCGACGACGACACCGTGTTGGCCGAACTGTCGACCAGCGAGGACAGCCATTCCCGCGCACGCGCCTGCGCGCTGTTGGCCGGGCCGCTCTCGGTCTTGTAGGCCCAGTGCGCCGCCACGCCACTCTCGGCGACCGAATCCATCTCGGCGGTGCGGATCTGCACCTCGATGGGCGCGCCGAACGGCCCGAGCAGCACGGTGTGCAGCGACTGGTAGCCATTCGCCTTGGGAATCGCGATGAAGTCCTTGAAGCGCTTGTCGACCGGCTTGTACAGCGCGTGCACCATGCCGAGCGCCATGTAGCAGCTCATCGCGCTGTCGACCACCACGCGGAAACCGTAGACGTCCATCAGCTGGGCGAAGCTCTTGTGCTCGCCACGCATCTTCGAATAGATGCTCCACGGCGACTTGATCCGCCCCACCACCAGGGCCGGCAGGTGGTCGGCCTGCAGGCGCGCGGTCAGCGCCGCCTCGATCTTGCCCATCGCCTCGCGTCGGTTGCCGATCGCCGCGCGGATGCGCTCGCTGATCACGCGATAGCGGTCCGGATACAGGGCGTGGAAGCCCAGGTCCTGCAACTCGGCCTTGAACTTGTTCATGCCCAGGCGCTGCGCGATCGGCGCGAAGATCTCCAGCGTTTCGCGGGCGATGCGCCGGCGCGAGGAGCCGTCCTTGGCGCCCAGCGTGCGCATGTTGTGCAGCCGGTCGGACAGCTTGATCAGGATCACGCGAATGTCGCGCGCCATCGCCAGCAGCATCTTGCGGAAGCTTTCCGCATCGGCCTCCTGGCGGGTGCCGAAGCGCATCTTGTCCAGCTTGGTGACGCCGTCGACCAGTTCGGCCACGACCTCGCCGAACTCGGCGGCGATGTCCTCGCGGCTGAGCTCGGTGTCTTCCAGGGTGTCGTGCAGGATGGCCGCGATGATCGTCTCGGCATCCAGCCCCAGTTCGGCCAGGATGCCCGCCACCGCCACCGGATGGGTGATGTACGGCTCGCCGCTCTTGCGCTCCTGGCCGGCGTGCGCCTGCGCGCCGATCTGGAACGCGCGCAATACCCGCGTCACCTGCGCTTCGGGCAGGTAGTTGATGCGTTCCTTCAGGGCCAGCGCATACGGTGGCAGCGCGGACAGGTCGACCGTGGCGGGGTGGGTGGCCGCAGTCATCGTTGCCGGCGCCTGTTCAGGCGCCTGCCTCGAGTCGGGTGAAGCGTGCGGCTGCCGGACGTGCGCGCTGGATGACACCGGCCATGCCGATGTCGCGCGAGCACGTGCTACAGCAACCGCCATCCATCAGTCGTCGCCACCCTTGGAGAGATCGTCGTCCACTTCGGCCGCCGCCCATTCCAGCGCCTCACGCTCGGCGCGCTCGCGCTCGGCCTTGTCGATCTGGTCGATCGTGGCCTGATCGATGCGGCGCGCGGCGATCTCGCGCAGGGCCAGCACGGTGGGCTTGTCGTGATCCGGATTGACGGCCGGTTCGGCGCCCTTTTCCAGCTGGCGCGCGCGCTTGGTCGCCATCAATACCAGTTCAAAACGGTTGTCGACCACCTCAAGGCAGTCCTCCACGGTAATACGGGCCATGCGAATTCCTTAGGGAATAGAGACTTATATGGTCTGACAGTGTAGTTGAGCGGATGCTTTGCTGGCAATGCGCACGGCGCGTATCATGGCCGGCTGGCCACGGATGGACGCGCTGGGCAAAAACCTGCCGAAAACCGTGCAAGATACAAAACCAGACAGTACACTTAACTGTCCCCCGACGCGAACCCTGCACTGATGCCTTCTTCGCTTCGCTCTTCCCTGCTTGGCCGCTGGTTGCCCGTGCTGGCGATCGCGTTGCTGGCTGGCTGCACGATTGCCAAGCCGCGCACCGACGATCCGCTGGAGAAGTTCAACCGCGGCGCCTACAAGTTCAACGACGCCGTGGACAAGGCGGTGATCCGTCCCGTCGCACTGGGTTACCGCAAGGTGACCAATCCGCCGGTGCGCCGCTCGTTCAGCGACTTCTTCACCAATATCCGGATGCCGATCACGGTCGCCAACGACCTGCTGCAGGCGCGGCCGAAGCAGGCGCTGCAGAGCACGGGCCGGTTCCTGGTCAACCTGACCCTGGGCATCGGCGGCTTCTTCGATCCGGCCAGCCAGCTCGGCCTGCCGCTGGAAGACAACGATTTCGGCGTCACCCTGGCACGCTGGGGCGCCCCGGAAGGCGACTACCTGATGCTGCCCCTGCTCGGTCCCAGCACCGTGCGCGACATCTGGCAGCGCCCGGTGGACAGCTATTTCTTCGATCCGCTAACCCTGTTCGCCAACAACCATCACTACAACGGCCTGCAGTACATGCCGCAGATGATGTACCTGGTGACGATCCGCTCGCGCGCGATCGACGCGGAGGGCTTCCTGCAGTCCGCCTATGACCCGTACGTGTTCATCCGCGACGCCTACCGGCAGCAGCGCCTGTACAAGATCTACGACGGCAACCCGCCGGTGGAGATCATCCAGCAGATGCAGGGCCTGGACGAGCAGAACTTCGATCCCGAGGAATTGCTCGACCAGCAGCATCAGTGGGAAAACAGCCATCCGGGCCAATCGAGCCAGCGCTGACCGGGCCGGCATCGCCGAGCGGTCCCGCAAGAAGGGAGCGACCGGATGACCACGAAGAGGGGCCGCGAGGCCCCTTTTCATTTTGCCGCTCTGTCGGGTCAGCCCATCATCCGGTCGACTTCGCAGACCTGGGCCAGCGCCCGCATCCCCGCAGGCATGTGGTCGACCTCCAGCGATCGGCCACGGCCACGGACGTCGGCCACCACGGCAAGCACGCAGGCCAGCCCGGCGCTGTCGCTGCGGGTCACCCCGGCCAGGTCGAGCCGGCTGATCCGAACGTCGGCCACCAGTGCGGACTGCATCGCCTGCAGGGCATCCTTCGCCGTGTCGAAACCGAGCTCGCCGGCCACCGCCAGGGTCGCCGGCGAGGCCACGTCCAGGCGGAAGCCGGAAGCAGCGACGGCCTTCGTCACGGCTTGTCCTTGTTGTCCTTGGCCATCGTCTCCAGCGCCTTCTCGCCCTGGGTCTCGAGGTTGGTGATCAGCTGCTCGATGCCGACCTTGCGGATTTCCGCATCCACCTGGTTGCGGTAGTTGGTGACATAGGAAATGCCCTCGATGATCACGTCGTAGGCCTTCCAGTCGCCATTGCGGCCCTTGCGGAACGCGTAGTCGATCGACACCAGCTTGCCGTCGTCCAGCACCACCTGGGTACGCACCACGGTGCGCTTGTCGTTGAGGTCGCCCTTGAACGGCAGCACCTTGACCCGGCCGCGGGTGTAGTTGAGCAGGCCTTCGGCGTAGCGGTGGGTGATCGAGTTGTAGAACGCCTTGGCGAAACGCTCGCGCTGGGCGGGCGTCGCTTCGCGGGCGTGCTGGCCCAGCACCAGGATCGAGGCGTAGTCCAGGTCGAAATGCGGCAGGAACACCTCATCGATGACGCTGATGAGCTTCTCCTGGTTCTTCTTCAGCTCGTCGCGATGCCCCTCGATCGCCGAGGCCAGCTGGTCGGCGATCGTCTGCACGACCTGGGCCGGCGTCGGCTGCGTGGCATCGGCGGCAGCGGGCGCGGGCGTCTGGGCAAACGCGGGGGCGGCGACGACGGTGCCGAAGGCGATCGCGGTGGCAAGAGCCAGTCTGCGCAACATGGGTAACTCCTCAAGCGGTA
This sequence comes from Rhodanobacter sp. Root179, assembly GCF_001428465.1. Taxonomy (NCBI): domain Bacteria; kingdom Pseudomonadati; phylum Pseudomonadota; class Gammaproteobacteria; order Lysobacterales; family Rhodanobacteraceae; genus Rhodanobacter; species Rhodanobacter sp. Root179. The sequence goes on from NZ_LMHR01000086.1 coordinate 92,569, forward strand.
CCGGCTCGTCGAGCCGACAGGGATGGCGGGCTATTTGCTGCCGTTGCCGGCGTCTTTCTTGTCACTGGACGAACCGTTCACCAGGAACTTGCCGATCAGGTCCTCCAGCTGCATCGCGGACTGGGTCAGGATCATCTCGTCACCGTCCTTGAGCGCATCGGGTGAACCGCCCGGCTGGATCGCAACATACTGGGTGCCGATCAAACCGCTGGTGAACACCGCGGCGGCCGAATCGTCGGGGATCGCGTCGTAGCGCTTGTCGATCGACAACACCACTTCGGCGTTGAGCTTGACCGGATCGGCGTGCACCGACTGCACGCTGCCGATCACCACGCCGGCCATCTTCACCGGCGCGCCGGCCGAGAGCGTGCCGACGTTGGTGAAGCTCGCCTTCACCGCATAGCTGCCGCCCACGTTGTCGACCACGCCGCCGGCGCCGAAGAACTTGCCCAGCATCTCTTCCAGCGGCTGGGTGGACTTGGTCCGAGCCAGCGTGCCGCCGCCGGCCACCGCCTGCTTCGCGCTGCCGTACTCGATGCCCACGTACTGGTCGCCGAGCAGGCCGCTGGTGAAGATGGTGGCCACCGAATCCTGCGGAATGTGGTTGTAGTTCCTGTCGATCGACAGCGTCACGTCGGCCACGTCGTGATCGGGCTTCAGCGTGATCGACTGCACCTGGCCCACCCGCACCCCGGCGATCTTCACCGGCGCGCGCTCCTTCAGCTGGCCGATGTTGGTGAACTGTGCCTGGATGGTGTAGCTGTCGCCCTGGTGGACGTTCGCCACCGAACTGGTCTGGGTCGCCAGGTAGGCCAGCGCGGCGAAGCCGAGCACGATGAACAGGCCGGTGCCGACGGCATACGAACTTCTGGGTTGGCTCACGGCAGAATCCTCGGAAAACGATGGGTCATGGCAGTTACATCAGGAAAGCGGTGAGCACGAAATCGAGCGCCAGGATGGCGATCGACGAGGCGACCACGGTGCGCGTGGTGGCATATGCCACGCCTTCGCTGGTGGGCGCGGTGGTGAAGCCCTGGAACACCGCGATCAGCGACACCACCGCGCCGAAGGCCAGGCTCTTGGACAGCACGCCGTTGACGATGTCGGTGCGCACGTCGACCACTGCGGTCATGTTCGACCAGAACGTGCCGTTGTCGATGCCCAGCCAGGTGACGCCGACCAGGTGGCCGCCGAACACCGCCATCGCGCAGAACACGCAGCACAGCAGCGGCATCGCGATCAGTCCGGCCAGGAAGCGCGGCGTGGCGACGTAGGCGATCGGGTCGACCGCCATCATCTCCATCGCCGAGATCTGGTCGGTGGCGCGCATCAGACCGATCTCGGCGGTGATCGCGGTGCCCGCGCGGCCGGCGAACAGCAGCGCGGTGACCACCGGACCCAGCTCGCGGTACACCGACAACGCCACCACCATGCCGCTGGCCGAAGTGCCGCCGAAAATCGACAGCACGTGGTACAGCTGCAGCATCAGCACCATGCCCACGAACAGGCCGCAGACCATGATGATGGTCAGACTCATCGCGCCGACGAACCACAGCTGGCGGATTGTCTCGCGCACGTGGCGGAAGCTGCGCGGAACCGCCGCCAGCAGGGTCAGCAGGAACAGCCCGCTGGCCCCGATCTGCGCCAGCGAGCGGAGCACGACATTGTTGGCTTGTGGCCCGCGCGCGGTCATTTCGTCACTCCCGCCAGACCCAGCGCCTGCGCGTAATCGCCAGCCGGATACTGGAACGGCACCGGGCCGTCCGCCTCGCCGCCGAAGAACTGGCGCGTCCACGCCGAGCCGTCATCGGCGATCGTCTTCGGATCGCCCTGCGCCACCACCTTGCCGTTGGCGATCAGGTACACGTGGTCGGCCACCCGCTTGACCGCTTCCAGCTCGTGCGCCACCAGCACGCTGGTGATGCCCAGCGTCTCGTTCAACGTGCGGATCAGTTTCAGCACCTGGTTCAGCGCCACCGGATCCAGCCCCACGAACGGCTCGTCATACAGGATCAGCATCGGATCGAACACGATCGCCCGCGCCAGCGCCACGCGCCGCGCCATGCCGCCGGACAGCTCGTCCGGGCTCAGCCGCGCCGCGCCGCGCAGGCCGACGGCCTGCAGCTTCAGCAGCACCAGGTTGCGGATCAGCTCCTCCGGCAGCTTCGTGTGCTGGCGCAGCGGGAACGCCACGTTCTCGAACACGTCGAAGTCGGTCAGCAGCGCCGAATTCTGGAACAGGTAGCCGATCCCCTCGCGCAGCTTGTACAGCTGCTCGCGCGACAGCTGGGCCAGGTTCGCGCCGTTGACGTGGATCGTGCCCGCGTCGGCGCGCATCTGCCCGGTGATGTGCTTGAGCAGGGTGGTCTTGCCGGTGCCGCTGGGGCCCATGATCGCGGTGATCCTGCCGCGGGGGATGTCCATGTCCAGCGCATCGAAAATGGTCTTGCCGTTGAGCACCGTGGTCAGGCCACGGATCCGCACCAGGGTGGCGTCGTCGGGTGTGGCGCGAACGGGGTCGGTCATGGGCGGCAAACGACGTGGAGAAAGCGGACAAGGTAGCCGATGCGCGGTTCGAAGACCATGCGACGGCCGGCATTTCAGCCGCCGGGGGCGAGCAGTTCGGCGATCAGGGCTTCGTGGCGCTGCCACTGCAGCGCGCTGCGCAGGCGCACCGCCCGCACGATCGCCTGCAGGTCGGCCAGCGCATCGTCGAACACGTCGTTGACCAGGACGTAGTCGAATTCATGGGCGTGGGCGATCTCGCCGCGCGAGTTGCGCAGGCGGCGCTCGATCACCTCCGGCGCATCCGAACCGCGGCCGCGCAGACGCCGTTCCAGCTCGGCCCGCGACGGCGGCAGAATGAACACGCTGACGCAATCGGGCTTGCTGCGGCGGATCTGTTCGGCGCCCTGCCAGTCGATCTCCAACAGCACGTCGCGACCCTGCGCCAGCAGTTCCTGCACCGTGGTGCGCGAGGTGCCGTAGAGGTTGCCATGCACCTCGGCGTGTTCCAAAAAAATGCCTTCGGCGATCTCGCGCTCGAACTCCTCGCGTTCGACGAAGTAGTAATGCCGTCCGTACATTTCACCGGGACGCGGCGGCCGCGTGGTGTGCGACACCGACAGCGAGATCGCGTGCTCGCGCTCGAGCAGCGCGTTCACCAGGGTGGACTTGCCCGCGCCGGAGGGCGCGGCGACCACGAACAGCGTGCCCGCCGCCTCAATATTCATGACGATGCGCAGCACGTTCGCCCCCTCTCCCCTCCGGGGAGAGGGTTGTGACCGAAGGGAATCCCTTGCGGAGGGTGAGGGGCCACGGCCTGCGCGGAATCGAGATCAGCAAGCCCATGTTCATTCGATGTTCTGCACCTGTTCGCGCATCTGCTCGATCAGCACCTTCAGCTCGACCGCCGCGTTGGTGCTGCGCGCGTCGACCGACTTGGAACCCAGCGTGTTCGCCTCGCGGTTGAATTCCTGCATCAGGAAGTCCAGCCGGCGGCCGACCGGCTCCTTCAGCCCAAGCACGCGGCGCGTCTCGGCGATATGCGTGCTGAGCCGGTCCAGTTCCTCGTCGACGTCGGTGCGGGTGATCTGCAGCACCAGTTCCTGTTCCAGCCGGCCCGGCTCGACCGGTTGCTTCAGGTCGGCCAGCCGCGTTTCCAGGCGGGTGCGCAACGCGGCGCGGATCTCCGGCATCCAGCCGCGCACGTCGGCCACCACGCGCTCGATGCCGTCCAGCTTCTCGCGCAGGATCTCGCCCAGCTTGGCGCCCTCGCGCTCGCGGGTGGCGGTGAGCGCATCCAGCGCGCGGTCCAGCACGTCGAACAGTGCGGCCTGCTGCGCCTCGGGATCGGTTTCGGCCTGCTGCATCACGCCGGGGAAGCGCAGCAGTTCGGTGAACTGCACCTGCAGGCCGGGGAACAGCGCGGCCATGTCCAGGTTCAGCTCCGACAGGCGCGCCAGCAGCGCACTGTTCACCTGCAGCGATTCGCTGCGCCCGTCACCGGTACGCCGCACGGTCAGGTCCAGCTTGCCGCGCGACAGCTTGCTCGCGACCCGCTCGCGCAACTGCGATTCGAACGCGCGCAGGTCGTCCGGCAGGCGCGGACTCAGCTCCAGGTAGCGGTGGTTGACCGTGCGCAGCTCGCAGCCGAGCGTACCGGCGGGGCCGGTGGTTTCGGCGCTGGCATAGGCCGTCATGCTGCGGATCATCGGCGCCTTCCGGGCGTGGGGAAAGGACGCAATGGTAAACTCTCCGATCCTGCTTGCCCAATCCGGCCAGGCTGACCCCAGGACCCGCCCCATGAATTCCGTCTCCCGCCCCAGCGGCCGCGCCAGCGACCAGCTGCGCGCCGTCAGCATCGAACGCCACTACACCCGCCATGCCGAAGGCTCGGTGCTGGTGAGCTTTGGTGACACCCGCGTGCTGTGCACCGCCAGCATCGAGGATCGCGCGCCGGCCTGGCTGCGCGGCAAGGGCGAGGGCTGGATCACCGCCGAATACGGCATGCTGCCGCGCGCCACCAACACCCGCATGCAGCGCGAAGCCGCGCGCGGCGGCCAGGGCGGCCGCACCATGGAAATCCAGCGGCTGATCGGCCGCAGCCTGCGCGCCTGCATCAACCGGCAGGCGCTGGGCGAACGGGTGATCACGCTGGACTGCGACGTGCTGCAGGCCGACGGCGGCACCCGCACCGCGGCGATCACCGGTGCCTACGTGGCCCTGGTCGACGCGGTGAACCTGCTGATGAAGCGCGAGAACCTCAAGCGCAATCCGGTGATCGGCGCGATCGCCGCCGTCTCGGTGGGCATCTACAAGGGCCAGCCCGTGCTCGACCTCGACTACGCCGAGGACTCAGACTGCGACACCGACATGAACGTGGTGATGAACGACGGCGGCGGTTTCATCGAAGTGCAGGGCACCGCTGAAGGCCATGCCTTCCGCCGCGAAGAGATGGACGCGATGCTGGCCCTGGCCGAGAAAGGCATCGGCGAACTGGTTGCCGCGCAACGTGCGGCGCTTTTATCCCATTGAAGCCGTCGCGCGCAGCGCGACAATCAACCGGACTCAAGGAAACCACATCACCATGCAACGCATCGTGCTGGCCAGCAGCAACCCCGGCAAGCTGAAGGAATTCAGTGCGCTGCTGGCCGACAGCGGCCTCGACGTGGTCCCGCAGACCAGCCTGGGCATCAGCGACGCCGACGAGACCGGACTGACCTTCGTCGAGAACGCCCTGCTCAAGGCACGCCACGCCGCCCAGGCCAGCGGCCTGCCTGCGCTGGCCGACGATTCCGGCCTGTGCGTCGATCACCTGCACGGCGCACCCGGGCTGTACTCGGCGCGCTACAGCGGCGGCCACGGCGATGCCGCGGCGAACAATGCGAAGCTGCTGCGCGAACTCGACGGCGTGCCGACCGAACAGCGCGGCGCGTTCTTCATCTGCGTGCTGGTGCTGCTGCAGCACGCCGACGACCCCGCCCCGCTGATCGCCGAAGCACGCTGGCACGGCCGCATCCTCACCGAGGGGCGCGGCACGGGCGGCTTCGGCTACAACCCGGTGTTCCTGCCCGAGGGCTACCAGCAAAGCGTGGCCGAAATGGACGACGCGCTGAAGAACCGGCTCAGCCATCGCGGCCAGGCCCTGGTGAAGCTGCACGAGCGGCTGCGCGAACGCCACCACGCATGAGCCTGATCGCGCCACCGCTGTCGCTGTACGTGCACATGCCGTGGTGCGTGAAGAAGTGCCCGTACTGCGATTTCAACTCACACGGCCTGCGCAGCGAGCCGCCGCCGTACGCCGGCTACATCGACCATCTGCTGGCCGACCTCGACGCGGACCGCGCAGACTTCGCCATGGCGCTGGAAGGTCGCCCCGTCATCAGCGTGTTCTTCGGCGGCGGCACGCCCAGCCTGTTTTCGCCGGAGCTGATCGCCCGCCTGCTCGACGGCGTGCGCGAGCGCTTGCCGCTGGCCGATGACGCGGAGATCACCCTGGAAACCAATCCCGGCACGGTCGAGCATGGCCGCTTCGACGGCTACCTGGCCGCCGGGGTCAACCGCATCTCGTTCGGCGTGCAGAGCTTCGACGACGACAAGCTGCGCCGGCTCGGCCGCATCCACTCGGCGAACGAGGCCGAGGCCGCGGTGAAGTCGGCACAGAACGCCGGCTACGACAACATCAACCTCGACCTGATGTACGCGCTGCCGCAGCAGGACCTCGACGGCGCTCTGGCCGACGTGGAACGCGCCGTCGCGCTGCAGCCCACCCACGTCTCGCACTACCAGCTCACGCTGGAGCCGAACACCGTGTTCGCCGCGAACCCGCCTCCGCTGCCCGATGACGACGATGCGTGGGCGATGCAGGAAGCCTGCGAGGCGCGTCTGGCCGCCGCCGGCTACGGCCAGTACGAAATCTCCGCCTATGCCAGGCCCGGCCGGCGCTGCGTGCACAACCTCAACTACTGGCAGTTCGGTGACTACCTCGGCATCGGCGCCGGGGCCCACGGCAAGCTCAGCGACGCCGCCAGCGGCGACATTCACCGCCGCTGGAAGACCCGCGGCCCGCGCGCCTACATGGATGCTGCCGCCGGCCCCGCACGCATCGGTGGCGACAACCGGGTGGAGGCCAGCGAGCTGCCGTTCGAATACATGCTCAACGCGCTGCGACTGATCGATGGCGTGCCAATGGCGGCCTTTGCCGAGCGCACCGGCCTGCCGGCCGAACGCATCGCTGCCGGCCTGGCCGCCGCCCGCCAGCGCGGCTGGCTGCGCGACGATCCGGGTCGCCTGCACGCCACCGCACTGGGCCAGCGCTTCCTCAACGATGTCATTGCCAGCTTTCTCGATTGAAGCGATCGCCCGGCGGCATGGGTTCGGCAAGCCGTCGACACCACCCTCACGCGGTTGCTGAATGATGGGGTGAACCTGCGCAGGCACGCCTCGCCGGGAGGTGTTCGCTTGGTCGGGCGGTTGGTTATAGTGACCACGAAATCGGTCCCCAGGATCTTCATGAACGGCCACAATCAAACGCCAGCGGACCCGGCCGACAAACACTCCGCGGGACCGCAGGGAACGCGGTTCTTTGCGACCGAGATGCTGCGCCAGTACACCAGCGAGGCCGAGGCGACCCTGGATGGCCTGGCCAGCGTGCACCAGCCGGTGCTCGAGGGAATCAGTCCCGGGCTGGCAGGCCGGCGCTTCACCCTGAACGAGGGCAGGCAGACCATCGGCCGGGGCAACGACAACCACATCGTCGTCGACGACCCGAGCGTGTCCGCCTCGCATGCCTGGATCACCAACAAGCAGGGCCGCCACATCATCATGAACACGCTGTCCACCAATGGCACGTTCGTGAACGACAAGCGCATCCACATGACGATGCTGAAGCACAGCGACCACATCCGGCTGGGTCACGCGGAGTTCGTGTTCCTGACCCGCGAACACGATGTACGCCGCGCCGCAAACGGGCGCCGGATCGCGGCCGGGGCGCTGGCGCTCATCGCCGTGGTCGCGCTGGCCTGGTGGCTGATCTGAACCCGCTGCCGTGACCGCGCGCGAGATCCCGCCGAAGGTCGGTCGCTACCGCATCGACGGCGTCCTCGGCGAGGGCGCGATGGCCGTCGTCTACGCCGGCTTCGACCCGGACATCCAGCGTGCGGTGGCGATCAAGTGCCTGCACCGGGAGATTGCCGCCGACCCCGTGTATCGCGACCGCTTCCTGGTCGAGGCGCGAGCCGCCGGCCACCTCACCCATCCCCACATCGTCACCATCTTCGACGTGGGAGAGACCGACGACGGCAGTCCGTACATCGCGATGGAGCGGCTCTCCGGCGAGACGCTGGCCAGCCGCGTCAGTCGCGAGGGCTTTCCTTCACTGCCGGCGATCATGGAGCTGGCCGGACAGATCGCCGCCGCACTCGACTACGCCCACGCCCAGGGGGTCGTGCACCACGACATCAAGCCCGAGAACATCATGCTGGCCGAGGGCTGGCAACACGCCAAGGTCAACGATTTCGGCATCGCCGAACGACGCGGCGGGCAAGACAGGCCCGGCGCCACGCGCACCCAGATCGCCGGCACGCCGGCCTACATGGCGCCGGAGCACCTGCGCGGCGAACCGACCGACGCACGCAGCGACCTGTTCTCGCTGGGTGTGGTGTTGTACTGGCTGCTCACCGGCAAGCTGCCATGGCCGGAGACCGGCGACATCCGGCAGCTGATCCATGCGCGCCAGCGCCTGCCCAACCCGTCGATCCAGCCACGCGATCCGTCCGCGCCGTCGATCCTGGTCGGCATCGTGCACACCTTGCTGGCGCCCGCGGCAACGGAGCGCTATCAGCGGGGAAGCGAAGTCGTCGCCGACCTGCGGCTGGCCCGACGCGAGTACGAGCGCCTGCACGAACGGCCACTGACCAGCCACATCACCTCGCTACGCCTGCGCTGGGTCGGCGTCCTCGGCGCCACGCTCAGCCTCACCCTGCTGCTGGGACTGGCGGCGATCCACGCCAAGCAGAACGCCGCCGTCACCGGCCTGGCGCTGGATTTCGGCAGCTCGCTGGGGCGCATGGTCGCCAACGAATCGGCGGAGAACCTGCTGCTCGGCGATCGCGCCGCCACCCGCGCACTGGTCGAGAGCATCGCCCGCAACCAGCAGATCCACTATCTGGCCATCGCCGATCGTTATGGCGAAATCATCGCCAGCACGCAGGCGGATGAGGTCGGCACCCGGCTGCCGGCGCTGACCGGGAAGAAGCCGCTGTCGCGATCGGACGATATCGACAGCTATCGGGGCAGCGATACCGGCGCCCCCGGCCGCGACGAGATGCTGCTGTTCGACGTGCCGATCCATTACCAGACGGCCACGGTGGGCGAACTGCATCTGGGCATCAGCGACGCGCCGCTGCGGGCAGCCCGCAAGACCACCCTGTGGGTCATCATCGCCGTGCTGGTGGTGACGCTGGTCGCGGTGATCGGCGCCACGTACTGGCTGTCCCGGCAATTGCTGACCCTGCTGGACCTGCTCGGCAACGCGATGCTGCGGGTGGCGCGGGGCGACTTCCGTTACCGCATCCGGCTGGTTCGCCGCGACGAACTGGGCCGGCTGTTCGCCGCATTCAACCTGATGAACGGTGCGCTGCAGGGCCGGCGGCGACATCCCGGAGAAACGGCTGCCGCCACCGTGGAAGACGTCACCCGACCCACCCTGATCCTGCCGGTGGCGGACGGCCAGGCAGTAGACGGCGACGACGACACATACCACCCATCCTGATCGACGACGCGATCCGGAGGCATCCCGCCAACTGCCCGTGCCCGACGATCAGAACTGCTTGAGCCGCTGCTTCAACTCGAGCGCGCGGGCGCGGTAGATGGTGGCCGGCTCATAGCCCGGATCGATGGCCAGCACGTGGTCCCACAACGCGATGGCCGGGTCCAACTGCTGGTTGCGATACAGCACGATGGCCCGCTGGTGGCATCCGGCCAGCAGATCCTTGCGCAGGGACGCTGCCGCGGCCCCGCCCGGCGGCAGCCGCGGATCGATGGTCAGCGCTTCGTCGAGGCGTGCCAGCGCCTGCTGCCGTTGCCCCTGGCCGAGCAGGGCCACGCTTTCCTTCTGCAACCGTCGCGCCTTCTGCGCCGATGATTCCGCGACTGCCGCCACGGGGCGTCGCGCATCCGCCTGCGCCGGTGCCGACGGCTCGCCCGTGCCGCCACGACCGGCTTCGCCGGTGTCAGCCACCAACGGCTCCGCATCCGCCGGGACAGCGGCCCCGGACATCGGCAACTGCACCGTCTGGCCCACCTGCAATCGCGAGGGGTTGGTCGAACCGTTGTAGCGCGCCAGGATCAGGAACCGGCTGGCATCACCGAGATGGCGAGCCGCCAGCAAGCTGTAGGACTCACCCTCCTGCACCACATGGGCCTGCGACGAACGGCCGAGCAACTGCTGCGGATCGCCGGTGAGCTGGCGCAGCATGGCCTGCGCCGCACGATCGCCCGGATGCCTCGCCAGATGCTGGCGCAGCGCCTGTTCGCCTTCCGCGTAATGACCATGCTGCAGCTCGTCGACGATCGTCGCAAACGACGCATCGGTGCCCACCGTGCGGGCAACACCCGACGCGCGCGGGGCCGAAGGGCTGACCACCACGGAACGGGTCGGTCGCACGCAACCGGATACCGCCAGTACCAGCAGAAGCGTCGCGCACGGCGTCGTCCATTGCCGTGGCTGGCGGCGCCAGGATCTTGTCGATGTTGTTTGCAATGCCTGTTTTCCCTGCCCTGTCCGGCCACCGTGCCACACACCGCGGCGCAGCGATCGCCCGCCAATTCGCCAACCTGCCCGAACTGAGGATCAACGCAACGTCGTCGCGAACCTTTCCGGCCGCCCAATATAGCCCCGCCCCGGCGGCTTGGGGCGACCGCCGCGTCCCCGCTTTCGCCACGCACCCGTCGATCATCCTCCCCCGGATTCCAGCCTCCGCATGACATAGCCGCGGGAACCAGCATAAACTGGCCGCTCCGGGGGGAATTCACAGGCACTTGCATGGATGTCGGACACGATCGACGTCACTCGTTTGCGTCGCATCAGGGCGGTAGGACTAGCGCGCGCTGGCCTGCGCGTGCGCAGCGCCTGTTCGAAACCAGTTACACGCTGTGCGTGGAAGGACTGCAGGAACCCCTGCGGCGCTGCCTGGGCGAATTCGAGAAACAGCTTTTTGCGCTGGCCGAGCGCGCCCACAATGCCGGCGTCCAGCAGGATTGCTTCGCCAGTCGGCAACGCGTGCTGCAGGATCGCGCCGCGTTTGCCCAGCGCTTCATGGAGCAGCTTGGCGCCGCGCTCGATCGGGTAGACGAGCGCAACCCCGACTCGGCCGAGACGGCCGGCAACGAGAAGTCGTGGCAGGTGCTCGAACTGGTCGACCCGGGCGAGCAGGAAGTGGCCATGACGCTCGAACAGCTGGGCGCCCGCGGCGAGGTCCGCCACAGCAACGCCCTGTACGAGCTGGGTTACCGGCTGGCCGTGCTGATTGGCGCACCGCCGCTGGAAGGTCCCGCGCTGCCGCTCGGTCCTCACGCCATGGCCAGGGCCTGCCACGCCGCCAGCGGCGAGTTCGAGCTGCCGCTCAAGCACCAGCTGCTGTTGCTGCAGCACTTCGATCAATGGGTGATCCAGCCGCTGGCCCCGCTGTACGAGAACATCAACGCCCAGCTCAAGGCCGACGGCATCCTGCCGCAGCTGCGCAGCATCCCGATCCCGCGGAACATCGGCAAGCGATCCCGCACCGCCGGCGCAGGCGGCGACGCCACCGGCGAGGCCGCGACGACACCGGCAAGCCCCGGCGCAAGCGCCACGCCCGCCCATGCATCGGGCGGCGCACCGGGAGCGCCGATCGAGGTACTGGAATCCTTGCGCGATCTGCTGGCGCAGCAACGCGCCGTCCAGGACGGTCTCAGCGGCGGCTCCGGCGGGCGCGCGGCCAGCGAGGACGAACTGCAGTCGGCACTGGGCGCCTTGCAGCAGCACCTGGCCCAGGTCACCGACCAGGCCAGCCGCGAACTGCGCACCGCCGCCCGCCTGCGCGAGGAACTGGTGGCCCAGCTCAACTTCGGCAGGCCCGCCGGCGCGCCACGCACCCAGCTCAGCGACGAACAGGGCGACACGGTGGAGCTGGTCGCGCGCCTGTTCGAACAGCTCGGCCATCAGCTGCAGCAGGGCGGCAACGCCAGCCACCTGCTGACCGACCTGCAGTTGCCGGTGCTGCGCATGGCCGTGGCCGACCACGGCTTCTTCGAGAAACGCGAGCACCCGGCACGCCGGCTGCTGGACACCGTCACCGCCGCCGCCAACGACTGGCTGGACGGCAGCGACGACGAAAGCAACCGGCCGCTGGCGAGCAAGCTGGAGCAACTGGTCAGCCGCGCCAACCAGGAGCCGCCCAGCGCCGGCCTGTACACCACCTTGCTGGCCGACATCGAACATCATCTGGCCCTGCTCACGCGCAAGGCGCAGGCCGCCGAGCGGCGCCACGTGGAAGCGGCCCAAGGCCGCGAGCGACTCGACCAGGCGCGTCGTCGCGCCGGCGAGCTGATGGCCGAGCGGTTCGCGCAATCGCCACCGCGTGGCCTGCTGCGCGCCCTGCTCGACCGCGCCTGGTCGGACGTGCTGGCGCTGACCCTGCTGCGCCACGGCGAACAGAGCGAGGCGTTCCGCGAGCAACTGAAGATCACCGACCAGCTGCTCGGCCGCCTGCCGGTCGACGACCGCCTGCACCTGCAGACGGAAGTGGAATCGGGCCTGCAGCAGATCGGCATGCACGCCGAAGAGGCGGTGCAGGTGGCCCAGCGGCTGCTGGGCGCCGGCACGCCGGACCCTTCCACCGAGCTGCCCAGCGCCACCGACCTGGCGCTGCGCCTGAAGCAGCACCAGCGGCTGGGCGAGCAACAGTCCAGCCACGAAACGATGGCAGGCCCGGCCGCCGCCCCGCCGTCCCCGCGCAAGAGCACGACCGCGCCGGCGCCCCGCAGCGAACCGGCGCCTCCGCACGCGCCGGCCGCCGTGGCGACGTCGCAGCAGCAGGACGACGCGGTCGATCCGCGGGTGCGGCGGATCGAACAGCATCTGAAGGAACTGCCGTTCGGCAGCTGGTTCGAGTTCATCGACCCGGCCAGCGGGCAAATCTCCCGACGCAAGCTGGCCTGGTACTCACCGATGTCCGGCCGCTGCCTGCTGGTCAGCCGGCGCGGCCAGCGCGGCGAGGAAATGAGCCTGACCCAGCTTGCCCATGAAGTCGCCAGCGGCCGCGTCTGCGAAGTGCCGGCCCAGCCGGACAGCCTGCTCGACCGCGCATGGCGCAGCCTCACCGGCAGCCTGCAGCCACGACGCCCGCCGTCCGGGAGCGTCCGCTCATGAGCACCGGCAACCAGCGCCGCGCCGAGCGCAAGCGGGCCTCCGTCAATGCGATCGTCACCGACGTGATCAGCGGCCTGCCGATCGGCCACCTCGGCAATCTTTCCAGCACCGGCATGCTGCTGATCAGCGCCCAGGCGCCGCGCAGCGAGGCCTTGTACCAGGTCAGCATGACCCTGCCCGGCTCGGGCCGGATGCTGACCCAGTCGCAACCGATCGAGGTCGGCATCCAGGAACAGTGGCACGAAGCGGCCGCCAGTTCCGGGCAGATCTGGGCCGGTTATCGCATCGTGGCGATCAGCGACGCCGACGCCGCACGCCTCGAGAGCTGGCTGGCGCAGGCCTGACCCTGACTGGAAGTTGCGGCGCGGCGGCGTCATCATGACGCCTGCCCCGCCCATCCCCGGTCCACCGCGAAACGCTCGCTCCCGCCGCATCCGCGCGGCGGCCGCGCCACGATTCGTCGTCGCAGGAGTCTCCATGTCCGACTTGTTCGCCCCGCTGTATCCGCAGCACCTCGCCACCGTGCGCGAACGCGCCGACCACGCCCTTGCGCTGGGCGGCTACGACCACCTGCTGGTCGCCGCCGGCACGTCACCGGGCAAGTTCCTCGACGACCAGGACTACCCGTTCGTGGTCAATCCGCACTTCAAGCACTGGCTGCCACTGACCGACGCGCCGGGCAGCTGGGTCGCGTACACGCCGGGCAGCAAGCCGAAGCTGGTCTTCGTGCAGCCGCGCGACTACTGGCACGTGGTGCCTGCGGCGCCGCACGGCTACTGGGTGGAGCACTTCGACATCGTGATCGTGCGCAGCGCCGCCGAAGCGATCGCGCAACTGCCCGCCGGCAGGCGCGCGGTGATCGCCGCCGCCTGCCCCGTCACCGATGGCGTGGAGGCGAACAACCCGCCGGCCGTGCTCGATTACCTGCACTGGCACCGCAGCTACAAGACGCCGTACGAACTGGCCCTGATGCGCGAAGCCAGCCGCATCGGCACGCGCGCCCATCGCACCGCCGAAGCGGCGTTCCGCGCCGGCGAAAGCGAGTTCGGCATCCACATGGCCTATCTTGCCGCCGCGAAACAGATCGATGCCGAGTTGCCCTACGCCAGCATCGTGGCCCTGAACGAACACGGCGCGGTGCTGCACTACACGCACTTCGACCGCACGCCGCCGGCGGCGTCGCGCTCGTTCCTGATCGACGCCGGCGCCAGCGCGGCGGGTTACGCCAGCGACATCACCCGCACCTACGCCTCGCCGCAGGCGGGCGAATTCCAGGCGCTGATCGACAGTGTCGACGCCGCGCAGCGCGGCTTCGCGGCGAAGGTGCGCGCCGGGCAGAGCTACCCCGAGCTGCACATCCATGCCCACCACGTGCTGGCCGGCGTGCTGCGCGAGCATGGCTTCCTGCGCATGAGCGCGGAAAGCGCGGTCGAATCCGGCGTGACCGGCGCGTTCTTTCCGCACGGCCTGGGCCATCCGATCGGCCTGCAGGTGCACGACGTGGCCGGCTTCCAGCAAGGCGAACGCGGCGGCAGCATCGCCCGTCCGGACGGTCATCCGTACCTGCGCATGACCCGCGTGCTGGAGCCGGGCATGGTGGTGACGATCGAACCCGGCCTGTATTTCATCGACATGTTGCTGGCCGAACTGCGCGACAAACCGGTCGCGGCCGACATCGACTGGGCGAAGGTCGACCACTTCCGCCAGTACGGCGGCATCCGCATCGAGGACGACGTGGCGTGCACCGACGACGCGCCGGAAAACCTCACCCGGGATGCGTTCGGCATGCTGTAAGTCGCCGCTGCGACATTCGTCCACATGGCCGAGACATCCCCGCGGCGTATGCTGACGGGCAGGCAAGGCCCGGATTCGTCGCATGTCCAGCTCCCCGGTTTCCAGCACTTCCGCCGAGACCTTCGGCACGTCGCCGCGGCCATTGCGGCGATTGAGCCTTGAACTGTTCGCGATCATCGCGCTGAAGATCGCGGCGCTGACGCTGATCTGGTGGGTGGTGTTTGCACCGCAGCCGAAGCCCGACACCAGCGCGGAGGCGATCGCGCAGCGGCTCGCCCCCGCGTCCCACGCCGCCGCGGAAACCCGCCCATGATCATCGACGCCGATGTCGTCACGCTGTCGCGCCTGCAGTTCGCGCTGACGGCGATGTACCACTTCCTGTTCGTGCCGCTGACCCTGGGCCTGGTGTGGATGCTGGCCATCATGGAGAGCGTCTACGTGATGACCGGGCGCGAGGTGTGGAAGCAGATGGTGCGCTTCTGGGGCGTGCTGTTCGGCATCAATTTCGCGATGGGCGTGGCCACCGGAGTGACCATGGAATTCCAGTTCGGCATGAACTGGGCGTATTACTCGCACTACGTCGGCGACATCTTTGGCGCGCCGCTGGCGATCGAGGGACTGATGGCGTTCTTCCTGGAGGCCACCCTGATCGGCGTGTTCTTCATGGGCTGGGATCGCATCTCGCGGATCAAGCACCTGCTGGTGACCTGGTTTCTCGCACTGGGCACCAGCCTGTCGGCGTTGTGGATCCTGGTCGCCAATGCCTGGATGCAGCACCCGGTCGGCTCGGCGTTCAACCCGACCACGATGCGGATGGAAGTGACCTCGTTCTCCGAGGTGTTCTTCAACCCGGTGGCGCAGGAGAAATTCGTGCACACGGTGAGCGCCGGCTACGTGCTGGGCGCGATGTTCGTGCTGTCGATCAGCGCGTGGTACCTGCTGCGCGGACGCAACGTGGACTTCGCCAAACGCTCGATGACGGTGGCGGCAAGCTTCGGCCTGGCCGCGGCGCTGTCGGTGGTGGTGCTGGGCGATGCCTCGGGTTACACGGTGTCGCTGAACCAGAAGATGAAGATGGCCGCGATCGAGGCGATGTGGCACACCGAACCGGCGCCGGCCTCGTTCACCGTGTTTGGCCTTCCGGACGTGCAACGACGCAGCACGGACTATGCCGTGAAGATTCCCTGGGTCATGGGCCTGATCGGCACCCGTTCGATCGACGAGACGATGCCCGGCATCGCCGAACTGGTGGAGACCGCCAAGGGTCGCATCGGCACCGGCATCCAGGCCTACGACGCGATGCTGGTGCTGCGCCAGGACCGGGACAACGCAAAAGCCAAGGCCACGCTGGCCGCGCACGACAAGGATCTGGGCTATGCGTTGCTGCTGAAGAAGTACGTGGACGACCCGCGCCAGGCCACCCCGGCAGACATCCAGAAGGCCGCCGACAGCACCATCCCCAACGTGCCGGTGCTGTTCTGGGCGTTCCGCATCATGGTCGGCTGCGGCTTCTATTTCATCGCGCTGTTCGCCTTCTCGTTCTGGAAGGCCAGCACGCGCCAGCTCGATACGCAGCGCTGGTATCTGCGCCTGGCGTTGTGGAGTCTGCCGCTGCCATGGATCGCGATCGAGCTGGGCTGGATCGTCGCCGAGTACGGCCGCCAGCCGTGGGCCATCGAGGGCGTATTGCCCACTGCGCTGGGCGTGTCGTCGGTGAGCGCGGGCCAGGTGCTGACGTCGCTGGGCGGCTTCGTGCTGTTCTATACCGCGCTGGCGATCATCGATGTGTTCCTGATGCTGAAGTTCGTGCGCAAGGGGCCGGATGGCCTGGGCATCTGGCCGTCCACGGATGGCTCCCCCTCGCCTGCGGGAAGAGGGTTGGGATGATGGGCCGGGCTGGCGACGTGCACACATTGAAGCGTGCTTCGATCAGCACCATGGCGAGCACCCGCCCCTCACCTCAATCCTCTTCCCGAGGGGGAGAGGAGGCAAAGGAGAACGGCGATGTTTGACTATGAAACCTTGCGGGTGATCTGGTGGGCCATCCTCGGCACGCTGCTGATCGGCTTCGCGATCATGGACGGCTTCGACTTCGGCGTGGCCGCGTTGCTGAAGGTGCTGGGCCGCGACAACGAGGAACGACAGGTGCTGCTGGAAGGCATCGAGCCGACCTGGGAAGGCAACCAGGTGTGGTTCATCCTGGCCGGCGGCGCCACCTTCGCGGCCTGGCCGATGCTGTACGCGGTGTCGTTCTCGGGCATGTACTTCGCCATCGCGCTGGTGCTGCTGGCACTGATCCTGCGCCCGGTCGGCTTCAATTTCCGCGGCAAGATCCACGACCCGCGCTGGGCATCATCGTGGGACTGGGTGCTCAGCGCGTCCGGCGTGGTGGTGATGCTGGTGGCCGGCGTGGCGTTCGGCAATCTGTTCCTGGGCCTGCCGTTCCGTTTCGACGGCGATCTGCGGATGAGCTGGCAGGGCGGCTTCTTCGACCTGCTGCATCCGTTCGCGCTGCTGTGCGGCCTGGTCTCGCTGGCGATGCTGCTGGCGCATGGCAGCTGTTTCGCCGCGATGAAGGCTGACCACGCGATCGCGGCGCGGGCGGTGACGGTCGGACGCTGGACCACCCTGCTGTTCGCCGTGCTGTACGTGCTGGCCGGGGTGTGGCTGGCCTGGGGTGTTCCCGGTTTTGCCATCGCCGGACCGGTGGTGACCGACGGCCCGGCCAACCCATTGTTCAAGCAGGTCGCGGTGGGCGGCAGCTGGTTTGCGGGCTACATGCAGTATCCGTGGTTCTGGGTGGCACCGTTGCTGGCGCTGGCCTCGGCCGTGGGCGTGCAGGCGCTGATCGGCCGACGCAGCGTGGCCGGCTTCATCGCCAGCAGCCTGATGGTGGGCAGCACGATCGCCTCGGCCGGCTTCGCGCTGTTTCCGTTCCTGCTGCCCTCCAGCCTGGACCCGCGCTCCGGCCTGACCGTATGGGATGCCTCGTCCAGTCGCGGCACCCTGCAACTGATGCTGCTGGTCACCGCGGTGCTGTTGCCGATCGTCATCCTATATACCGGCTGGGTCTATCGGGTGATGCGCGGACGGGTGACGCTGGAGCAGGTGCGCAAGGCGCACGGCGGTTATTGAGAGGAGTACGAACCGATGTGGTATTTCTCGTGGATCCTCGGCCTGGGCCTAGCTTGCGCCTTCGCCATCCTCAACGCCATGTGGTACGAGGTGCACGCCACGGACGAGGCGAATCGTCTGCGCAGCGACGCCGAACTGCCGGACGAGTTGAGCTAGCGCGCGGCCAGCAGCGCCTCGATCTCCTCGGCCTGGCGGGGCATCGCCGCGGTGAGCACCTCGTTGCCGTCGCGGGTGACCGCCACGTCGTCCTCGATGCGGATGCCGATGCCGCGCCAGCGCTCGGCCACCGAGCGGTCGTCCGGCGGCACGTAAAGACCCGGCTCGACGGTCAACACCATGCCCGGCTCGAGCAGGCGCGACTCGCCGTCGATGCGGTAGTCGCCCACGTCATGCACGTCCAGCCCCAGCCAGTGGCCGGTCTTGGCCGGGAAGAACCGCTGATAGCTGCCATCGGCCACCGCCGCATCGGCGCTGCCCTTGAGCAGGCCGAGTTCGCACAGGCCCTCGCTCAGCACGCGCACCGCCGCGAGATGCGCCGCGTTGAACGGACGGCCGGGACGGACCTCGTCGATCGCCGCCAGCTGGGCGGCCAGCACCACTTCATACAGCGCCCGCTGCTCGCGGCTGTAACGCCCGTTGACGGGAAATGTCCTGCTGATGTCGGAGGCGTAGCAATCCCATTCGGCGCCCGCATCGATCAGCAGCAGGTCGCCGTCGCGCAGTCGCGCCCGGTTGTTCTGATAGTGCATCACGCAGGCGTTGGCGCCGCCGGCGACGATCGGCACGAACGCCGGCACCGCGCCGCGGCTGCGCATGACCCGCAGCAGCTCGGCCTCCACCTCGTACTCGTGGCGTCCCGGCGTGGCCGCGCCCAGCGCCGCCATGTGCGCTTCCACCGCGATCCCGGCCGCCGCGCGCATCAGCCGCAGCTCGGCCTTCGACTTGTACAGCCGCAGGTCGTGCAACAGGTGGCCCAGCGCCACGAATTCCTTGGGCACCACGCCGCCGCCGCGCAACTGGCGCAGGCGGCGCATCCAGCCCAGCAGTTGCGCATCGAACTGGGGCTCGCGGCCGAAGTGGCAATACACGCGGGCGCGGCCCTCGATCATGCCGGGCAGGATGTCGTCGATGTCGTCGATCGGGAACGCATCGTCCATGCCGTAACCGGCCACCGCCTGTTCGGTGCCGATCGCATGGCCGTGCCAGCGCTCGCGCTCGGCATCACGCTCGCGACAGAACAGCACCACTTCGCCGTGCTGGCGCCCGGGCAACAGCGCCAGCACGGCGTCGCTTTCCGGGAAGCCGGCCAGGTAGTGGAAATCCGAGTCCTGCCGGTACGGCCAGGCGGCGTCCGCGTTGCGCATGCGCTCGGGCGCGGCGGCGACCAGCAGCACCGCATCCTCGCCCGCCATCTTCATCAGCTGGCGACGGCGACGGGCGAATTCCTCGGGGTCGATCGCCGCAGGGGTCGAGCCGTGTTCGACCGGTATCAATGCACGCTGCCGCTGGACGCCGGATCGTGCCGGTTGCACTCGGCATGCAGCAGCAGCGCGCCGACCCGCACGAACTCCTGCACCTCGATCAGCGCATCCTCGTCTTCGTCCTCGTTGTTGAAGTCGAACGACGAGGCGGCGATGGTGCCGAAGTCGCGCAGGATCTCCTGCGCCTCCTCCGACAATGACGCGTGCGCCGCGGTACCGGCCAGGCCGAAGCCGCCGAGGAAGCCGCGACACCAGTCCACCACCGCCTCGGCGCGTTCGACCAGCGGGCGGTCGTCATCGGGCAGCAGCGGCTCGAAGCCGAGTTCGCTGTCGGCCAGCTCGCGCTCGCACTGGCGGGTCAGCCGCTGCAGCAGCGCAAGATCCTCGGTCGTGGGGTCGGTCGCCTCGCCATCCAGCTGCAGGGCGGCAAGCACGTCGCCGCCCTGCGGACGGGCGCCGCCGGCCAGGTAGCCGCACAGCGAGCCGTGCAGTTCGCTGGCTTCGGTGCCCAGGCGCAGACGCATGACCAGCGCATCGATATCGTCGTGGCCGATCGGCCCGGTAGCCGCCATGGCGGTGCTCCTTCGCAAGAATGACGGCCAGTTTAATGCACCGGGCGGCGCCCTCCGCACCCGTCGACCGGCTCGCAGATTTCCCGCAACGTCCTGCTATAGTTTCGGCCATGAGCACGCCCGATCCCGCCCCGTCCGATCCGGTCCACCAGCAGTTGGCCGCGCTGGCCCGCCAGCTTGACCATTTGCTGGAAACGGTGCGTCGGCTGAACGAGGAAAACCGCAGCCTGCGGCAGAGCCAGGAACAGCTGTCCGGCGAGCGCGCCGGCTTGATGGCGCGCAACGAACAGGCCCGCAGCCGCGTGGAAGCGATGATCCAGCGCCTGAAGTCGCTGGAGAGCAACAGCTGATGAGCACACCCGCCAGTGAACCGGTCGCGCTGCGGCTGATCGACCGAGAATTCCTGATCGCCTGCGCGCCGGAAGAGCGCGAAGGCCTGCTCGAAGCCGCCGGCTTTCTCGATCGCAAGATGCGCGAGCTGCGTGCGAACGCCAAGGCACCCAGCTTCGAACGACTGGCCGTGCTGGCCGCGATCAGCGTCGCGCACGAATTCCTCGGCCTGCGCAAGCAGCACGAAAGCCAGGAACAGCGCCTGAGCGACGGTCTTGCCATCTTGCAGCGCAAGCTCGACGACGCGTTCGAGCACGAAGTGCCTAGGCGCTGAACCGCAGCCTGCGACATCCATCGCGCCAGTGGCACATTGCGGATCAAGCGCCTAAAATGACCCCCGGCGTTTTCTGCGATGTGCGCCAGCACACTCTTACATTTGCCTTGTTCCTACATACGGCCCCGGGTCGGTTTCACATCGGTTGTTGTGCATGTCCGCCGCGTGCGGAAAGCCTTTAGACCATGTAACCCTCCCACCTGATCCATCTTGGATCAAGGTCGTTCGGTGGGCAGCGGCATCGCGGTCTGCGCCACTTCTTTCCCCCGTCCCGTTCCTCGAGCCACGAACGGGACGATCACGCCGGAGCCGCGCGCCACGTGGACGTCAACGCCCAACGCCGCGATCTGCGTCAGCAACTGGCCGAACGTCGCCGCGCCTTGCCGCCGGCCGAACGCATCGCCGCCGCCCAGGGCCTGCGCCGCAGCCTGGAGCAACTGCCCGAGTATTTCACCGACGCCCGCGTGGCCGGCTACTGGGCCAGCCACGGCGAACTGCCGTTGAACCTGGTGATCCCGCCGCTGGCCACGCGTGGCCAGCAATTCCTGCTGCCGGTGATCGGCGCGGGCCGGCAACTGCGTTTCGCGCCATGGAAGGCTGGCGACGGGGTGCAGCCCAATCGTTACGGCATTCCCGAGCCGGTCGATCCGCCCGAATTGCTGGAGCCGTTCCAGATCGACCTGGTGCTGGTGCCGCTGCTCGGTTTCGACCGCCGCGGCAACCGGCTCGGCCACGGCGGCGGCTATTACGACCGCAGCTTCGCCTTCCTCAACGAACAGGTGCGCCCCACCGAGCCGCTGCTGGTCGGCATCGCCTATGCGTTCCAGGAATTGCCAGAAGTCGAGGAAGAGGACTGGGATGTCCCGCTCGACTTCATCGCCACCGAGCGCGAGCTGATCGACTGCACCACGCCTGATTCAGAACCGGAGACTCCCGCGTGAACCACTGGCTGATGAAGTCCGAACCGGACGCGTTCTCGATCGACGACCTCAAGCGCAAGAAGCGCGAAGCCTGGGACGGCGTGCGCAACTACCAGGCGCGCAACTTCATGCGCGACGGCATGCGTCCCGGCGACAAGGTGTTCTTCTACCACTCCAACTGCGCCGTGCCCGGGATCGTCGGCGTCGCCGAGGTGGCCACCGACGCGTACCCCGATCCCAGCCAGTTCGATCCGAAGAGCAAGTATTTCGACCCCGGCAGCTCGCGCGACAATCCGCGCTGGATGCTGGTCGACGTGAAGTTCGTGAAGAAGCTCAAGCGCACGATCAGCCTGGACGAAATGAAGAACGATCCCTCACTGGCCGAGATGCCGCTGCTGCGCAAGGGCAACCGGCTGTCGGTGATGCCGGTCGATGCGGCGCACTGGAAATACATCCTGGCGCTGGAATGAACGTCACCCGATCCCCTTTCACCGGAAACCATCCATGAGCAACGCAAACGAGAAAAAGCTGGCCGGCGAAGCCGCCATCCGCTACGTCGAGGACGGCGCCATCGTGGGGGTCGGCACCGGTTCCACCGTGGCGTTCTTCATCGATGCGCTGGCCGACCTGAAGGATCGCATCCAGGGTGCGGTGTCGAGCTCGGAGCAGTCGACCGCGCAACTGAAGCGCCTCGGCATCCCGGTACTCGACCTCAACGCCGCCGGTCCGCTGACCATCTACATCGACGGCGCCGACGAATGCGATCCGTACAAGCGGCTGATCAAGGGTGGCGGCGCGGCGCTGACCCGCGAGAAGATCGTGGCGGCGGCCAGCGAGAAGTTCGTCTGCATCATCGATTCCAGCAAGCGGGTCGACCTGCTCGGCAAGTTCCCGGTGCCGATCGAGGTGATCCCGATGGCGCGCAGCCTGATCGGCCGCGAGATCGTCAAGCGCAGCGGCAACCCGGTGTGGCGCGACGGCGTGGTCACCGACAACGGCAACTGGATCATCGACGTGCACGGCTGGCAGATCGTCGACCCCGCCGCGCTCGAAAGCGAACTGAATCAGTTGCCCGGCATCGTCACCGTAGGCCTGTTCGCGCAGCGTCCCGCCGACGTGGTGCTGATCGGCGACCGGGAGATGTGATTCGTCACGTCGTCCACTTCCGAAAAAAACGGCCCTTGCGGGCCGTTTCTTGTTTCAGCACCTTACTGCGCCGGCCGCGGCTTCAGGCCGTCGCGGAAACGCAGGTGGCGGGCCGAGTGCCGCGCTTCGCGCAGGCGTCGCGCATGAGCCGCCAGGATGTCACCGCGGGTGATGATGCCCACCAGCTTGTGCGGATCGTCCTTGCTCACCACGACCAGTCGGCCCACGCTCTCGGCCACCATATGGTCCGCCGCCTCGCGCAGTGAATGTGTCTCGCTGACCGCGATCGGCGGCCGGGTCAGCAGTTCGCCCAGGCTCAGCGTGTAGTGCCACTGCGGGTCGAGCAGGCTGCGCCGGGTCAGCACGCCAAGCACGCGGCGGTGTTCGTCCAGCACCGGGTAACCCTGGTGCTGGGTCTGCTCGACGTCCTCGGCCAGCCAGCGACGCACTTCAGCCAGCGTCTGCGTGTTATCCAGGGTCACCACGTCGCGCGTGCAGGCCTCGCCCACCCCGACCTGGTCGAGATAATCGGCCACGTATTCGGATGGCACGCGCACGCCACGCCGCACGATCTTCTCGGTCATGATGGTGTTGCGCATCATCAGGGCCGAGATCAGGTAGGCCGCAGTGCAACCGCCCAGCAACGGCAGCAGCCCCGCGGGCTGGCCGGTGGTCTCGAACGCGAACACCACCGCGGTGAGCAGCGCGCGTGAGGCGCCGGCGAAGATCGCCGCCATGCCGACCAGTGCGGCAATGCGCGGATCCACCCCGAATTGCGGCGCCACGGCGGCGATGCCGAGGCCGACCAGCGCACCCAGCGCACCGCCGATGGTGAACAGCGGCGCCAGCGTGCCGCCCGAGGTGCCGCTGCCCAGCGCGATCGACCAGGAGATGAATTTCATCACGCACAGGAAGGCCAGCGCGGTCAGCGTCAGCTTGCCGTTGAGGATGTCCTCGATGTTGGTATAGCCCACGCCCAGGGTCAGCGGCGCGAAGTAGCCGACTGCACCGACCACCAGTCCGCCGATCGCCGGCCACCACATCCAGTGGATGGGCAGCTTCTCGAACAGGTCTTCGATGCCGTAGACGATGCGGGTGGTCCACACGCTGACCACGCCGATCAGCGCGCCGAGCAGCACGTAGACGAGCAAGGCCATCGCTCCCGGCGATGCCACCGCACCCATCGCAAACACCGCGGTCGAACCTTGCAACAGGTAACGCGTGCCGGTCGAAGCCACGCAAGCCAGCGCCACCGGGATCAGCGAGCGCGGGCGCAGCTCGAACAACAGCAGCTCCACCGCCAGCACCACCGCCGCGATCGGCGCCGAGAACACCGCGGCCATGCCCGCTGCCGCACCCGCCGCCAGCAGCACCTTGCGCTCGCTGCCGGTCACCTTCAGCACCTGGCCGATGAACGAACCCAGCGCGCCGCCGGTGGCGATGATCGGACCCTCGGCGCCGAACGGGCCGCCGGTGCCGATCGCGATCGCCGAGGAGATCGGTTTCAGGAAGGTGATCCGCGGCGGAATCTTCGACTCATTGAGCAGCACCTGCTCCATCGCCTCGGGGATGCCGTGGCCGCGAATCGCGCGCGAACCCCAGCGCGCCATCACGCCCACGATCAGGCCGCCGACCACCGGCACCAGCACCACCCACCAGCCCAGTCGGGGCACGGCTTCGGCAGGCGAGGAGAACGCGGTGGACCAGCGGCCGTAGAAGGCCAGATTCGTCACCACGCCGATGAGAGCCGTCAGCAACCGCGCAATCAGCGCAGCCAGCACGCCCAGCACGATCGACACCGCGGTGATGCGCAACACCCGACGATCGACCAGGGTGGAGCGGCGCGGCATCCGGGCTGCATCCAGGCTCATGCCCATGGTCGGCGCCAGCGGCAACGCGTCGGTACTGCCCTCGGTGCGGACCGCCGGGCGGCCGGGATCGTTGTCGCTTGCCGTCGTCATCAAAGTGCTCACGAGTCAAAGGCCGAAATTTTACGCTGCTGCAGTGCAAAACCGAAGGGTACGGAAGCACGAGCGGCGACGAAAGATCCTGCGCCAGCGCGCCCCCGCCAACGAAAAAGCCCGCCGGATGGCGGGCTTCTCGGCCGACTTGCCACGCCTTGCGGCGGGCGACGGCATTTGTATTGGCAGCCCCGGATGGATTCGAACCACCGATGCCTGAGTCAGAGTCAGGTGCCTTACCGCTTGGCGACGGGGCTGTAGAACTGAGCTTAGCGCTTGGAGAACTGGGTAGCGCGACGTGCCTTGTGCAGACCGACCTTCTTGCGCTCGACTTCGCGGGCGTCACGGGTCACGAAACCGGCCTTGCGCAGCGGCGACTTCAGGCTTTCGTCGTACTCGACCAGCGCGCGGGCGATGCCCAGGCGGATCGCGCCGGCCTGACCGGTGATGCCGCCACCGGCGACCGTCACCTTGATGTCGAACTTGTCGGTGTTGTCGGTCAGCTCAAGCGGCTGGCGCACGATCATGCAGGAGGTCTCGCGGCCGAAGAAGGCTTCGAGCGTCTTGCCGTTGACGATGATTTCGCCCTTGCCCTTGCGCAGGAACACGCGAGCGGCGGAGGTCTTGCGGCGGCCGGTGCCGTAATTCTGCTGGATGCTCATGATATTTCCTTAGATTTCCAGCGCCTGCGGCTGCTGTGCGGTATGCGGATGCTCGGCACCACCGTAGACCTTGAGCTTGCGATACATCTCGCGACCCAGCGGGTTCTTCGGCAGCATGCCCTTGACGGCGATCTCGATCACGCGCTCCGGGTAGGTCGCCAGCAGGTCCTTCAGACTGGTGGTCTTCAGGTTGCCGACGTAGCCGGTGAAGCGGTGGTACATCTTGTCGTCCAGCTTGGCACCGGTAACGTGCACCTTCTGCGCATTGATCACCACGATATAATCGCCGGTGTCGCAATGCGGGGTGTATTCCGGCTTGTGCTTGCCGCGCAGACGGTGGGCGATTTCGGTCGACAGGCGACCGAGCGTCTTGTTCGTGGCGTCAACCACGAACCAGTCGCGCTTGACGTTGTCTGCATTGGCGCTAAACGTTTTCATTTCAGAATACCTGTCTGCCGCCGTGAGGCGGTACGCGTAATCGGTGGATCAAAGGCGCGAGATGATAGCGGAGCCTTCATCCACGGCGCAAGCCCACCGACCGGCGGGCTGTGAGCTGGCAATGATAGCATGACCACCGGGCCGCTTGAAAAGACCCCCAGGCTTCCCGGTCGCAACCCGCATGGCCGTTGGGGTCGCTGGCACCTAGCCGCTGGCGTGACGCACGGCTTGCCCTGGCCAAGGCAACCCCCATTGACCTGCTGGCCGATCCTCTAGCTGGAGAACAACGCATGAGCGTACGCACCCTGAGCCGCCTCGATCGCCTGCTGGCCGGCTGCGAACGTGCACTGGAAGCGGTCGGCGGCGCGCCACTGGCGCAGCGGCCCTCGCCGTCCGCCGATCTCGCCGAAAACGAACTCGATCAGGCCGAACGCCGCCACGCCGCCGGCCTGATGCGGATCAACCACACCGGCGAGGTCTGCGCCCAAGCGCTTTACCTGGGCCAGGCCGCGCTCGCCCGCGATGCGAACAACCGCGAGCACCTGCTGCATGCCGCCGCCGAGGAAACCGACCACCTGGCCTGGTGCGCCGAACGCCTGCAGCAACTGGACAGCCGCCCCAGCCTGCTCAATCCGCTGTGGTATGCAGGCAGCTACGCGATCGGCGCCGCCGCCGCGCTGGCCGGCGACGCGCTGAGCCTGGGCTTCGTGGTGGAAACCGAACGCCAGGTCGAGGCCCACCTGGCCGATCATCTGCAACAGCTGCCACCCCAGGACGAGCGTTCGCGCGCCGTGTTGACCCGGATGCAGGCCGACGAGATCCGTCACGCGCAGGCCGCGCAGCAACGCGGCGGCATTGACCTGCCGTTTCCGCTGCCGCAGCTGATGCACGCCAGCTCGATGGTGATGAAGACGGTGGCGTATCGGCTGTAGAAGCGCACCGCGCGCTCGGCGGGCGCCATATCCATTGAAAACGTCTTTCGGCGGGTGCGTAGCTGAAAAAAAACCCGCCTTTCGGCGGGTTTTTGTCACATCAGGTTGCGGCCGTGGAACAGTTCCTCGATCTCGCGTCGCAGCAGCGACTCGATGCGCTGGCGTTCCTTGAACGACAGGTCGTCGGCGTGGGCCTCGAACAGGTAGGTGTCCAGGTCGAAGTCCTTGATGTGCATCTTCGTGTGGAACATGTTTTCCTGGTACACGTTGACGTCGAACATCTCGTACTTCTGGCGGATGTGCCGCGCCAGGTAGTCCTGCACCGAGTTGATCTTGTGGTCGATGAAGTGCTTCTTGCCCTTCACGTCGCGGGTGAAGCCGCGCACGCGGTAGTCGGCGATCACGATGTCCGACTCGAAGCTGTCGATCAGGTAATTCAAAGCCTTCAGCGGCGAGATCACGCCGCAGGTGGCCACGTCGATGTCGGCGCGGAAGGTGGCGATGCCGTTGTGCGGATGCGTTTCCGGATAGGTGTGGACGGTGATGTGGCTCTTGTCCATGTGCGCGACCACGGCACCGGAGATGGTGTCGCGACCGAGCTTCTCGACCACCGGTTCCTCGGAGATCAGGATCGTCACCGAGGCACCCTGCGGGTCGTAGTCCTGGCGGGCCACGTTGAGGATGTTCGCGCCGATGATCTCGGCCACGTCGGTGAGGATCTGGGTCAGCCGGTCGGCGTCGTACTGCTCATCGATGTACTCGATGTAGCGGCGACGCTGGTCTTCCGACACCGCGTAGCAGATGTCGTAGATATTGAAACTCAACGCCTTGGTCAGGTTGTTGAAACCCTGCAGACGCAGACGGGGAAGTGGTTTGACCACGGGCGGCGCTCCATGACCGGATATCGGCCAACATCAGAGGCGGGTTAGCGACAAGGGTCCCCGCGGCATTGGTTTGGAGTACAGGCAGGGGCCTGCACGACCCTTGTGAACGACGGCAACGGGCTGGCTGCTGTCGAAAGACCGCGAAGTATGCGGCAAAAGCAGAGGAATTTGAACCTGCGTGGAATCCGCGGCTTTGTCATAATGACCAAGCCTGTCATGATGTCCGGACGGACGTGTACAACATGTGGCCATGATGCCCGGCGTGACAAGAATTACCTGTAGGGGATGCCCGTGGCTCAGCTCAAGTACCAGCTCCAACAAGCTTTCGAACGCTCGCAGGCCCCCCTGGGCTTTGCTCCCGACCCCGCCGCGATGGAACGTTTCCTGGGGCTGTGCCATCGCCGCCGCTACCCGGGCAAGACCGCGATCATCCGCCCGGGTGACCCGGCCAACACCTTGTACTACGTGGTGGACGGCTCGCTGGCGGTGTGCACCGAGGACGAACAGGGTCGCGAACTCATCCTCGCCTATATCAGCCGCGGCCAGTTCATCGGCGAAATGGGGCTGTTCGTCGAACAGGCCCAGCGCGAGTCGATGGTGCGCACGCGCACGGCCTGCGAGATGGCCGAGATCAGCTACGAGCGCCTGTTCCAGCTGATGGAAGGCCCGCTGCGCGAGGAATGCCCGAAGATCCTGTTCGCGATCGGCGCCCAGCTCACCAACCGTCTGCTGCGCACCTCGCGCCAGGTCAGCCGGATGGCCTTCATGGACGTCACCAACCGCATCTCGCGCACCCTGCTCGACCTGTGCCAGGAGCCGGATTCGATGACCCATCCGGACGGCACCCAGATCCGCATCTCGCGCCAGGAAGTCAGCCGCATCGTGGGCTGCTCACGCGAAATGGTCGGCCGCGTGCTCAAGCAGCTGGAAGAGCAGCGCATGATCGACGTGTCCGGCAAGACCATCGTGGTGCGCGGCACCCGCTGATCGTTGGCGCATTCCCGGGAAGCCCTCCCCTGAACCGGTTTTTTACGACGACTGGTTGAGGATGGCGTTCCGCCGTCCGCTGCGAGACCACGCTTGGATTACGAACAGTTCTTCATCTTTGTCGGTGTCGGCCTGCTCGCCCAGCTGGTCGACGGCGCGCTGGGCATGGCCTACGGTCTGGTCTCCAACTCGATACTGCTGGCGCTGGGCCTGCCTCCGGCGGTGGCCAGCGCCACCGTGCACACGGCCGAAGTGGTCACCACCGGCGTCTCCGGCGCCTCGCACGCATGGTTCGGCAATGTGCGCTGGACGCTGTTCTGGCAACTGGCGATTCCCGGCGCCATCGGCGGCATCCTTGGCGCCACCTTCCTGGCCAGCGTGCCGGGCGAGGCGATCCGCCCCTGGGTCAATGCCTACCTGCTGATCCTCGGCGCGATGATCCTGCTGCGCGCCTTCGGCAAGCGGCTGACCCGGCACCAGGTGCAGCACAGCGGCGTTCTGGGCTTTCTTGCCGGACTGCTCGACGCGATCGGCGGAGGTGGCTGGGGACCGCTGGCCACCAGCACGCTGATCGCCCGCGGCGGCGCCGTGCGCAGCACGATCGGCTCGGTCAACGCAGCCGAGTTCGTGGTCACCATCTGCGTGTCCGCCACCCTGGTGCTGCACGTGGGCATCGGTCACTGGTCGATCGTGCTGGGCCTGCTCACCGGTGGCATGATCGCCGCGCCGTTCGCCGCCTGGCTGGTGCGACACCTGCCCGAACGCGCGGTGATGGCGGCCGTCGGCAGCCTGATCGTGCTGATCAGCCTGGGCCAGCTGGTGCAGACCTTGCTTCGATAGACGGAAACTGCGCGACCTGCGGATCGTCCTCAGAACCACTCGACGCGGGCGACCGTACGGCCCAGCGCCTTCTCGACCTTCTTGCACAGGGTCGGCGTGCCATTGACCAGCACCGGCTCGGCGGCGACCTTCAGCATCGCCACGTCATGCATCGAATCGCCGTAGGCGACCTGCCATGCCGACAGACCCTGCTTCGCCAGCAGCTGCACCTTGCGTCTGCCCACGTTGTGCCAGTGCACGCGCATGCCCAGCCAGCCGGGGCGCAGTTGCGAGGCCAGCACGTCCAGGCCGGTCAGCCCCAGTTGCTGCACGATCCCGCTGACCAGGGCGTGTTCGCAACCGGTCACCACGATCACCCGGTCGCCCTGCAGCTGATGCTGGCGCAACACCTGCAGGGCGTCGCGGTGGAACTGCCGGGGCCGTCGTGCGAGATCGGCGGCAAACGTCTCCGCGGCAAGCCGGTAACGCCGCTCGTCCAGCCCGAACAGCGCGATGCGCACCAGCACATGCATCGGCAGGCGCCACGAGAACGGCAGGATCAGCAGCAGCAACGGCGCCACCAGCACGGCGGGCAGCCAGCGCCACCACGAGCGGCGATAGCGCTCGCGGATGAACAGATGGAACGCGTCGCCGCGAAACAGCACGCCGTCGAAATCGAACAGCACCACACGCGGCGCGACCGCCTCGACATCGGTATCGACATCGCCAGCGGTATCGGCGGGCAGGGTTTCCGGCTCCGGCATCACGATCACGGCAGTGAGAACAGCCGCCGCAGTTCGCTGCCCGGGTCCTCGGCACGCATGAACGCCTCGCCGACCAGGAACGCCTGGATGCCCCCTTCGCGCAGGCGCGCCACGTCTTCCGGGGTGTGGATGCCGGACTCGGCCACCAGCACGCGGTCGTATTCGATCAGCTCCTGCAGCGCCAGCGAGGTCTCCAGCGAGGTCTCGAAACTGCGCAGGTTGCGGTTGTTGACGCCGATCAGCGGCACCGGCAGGGCCAGCGCGCGCTCGAGCTCTTCCTCGTCGTGCACTTCGCACAGCACGTCCATGTCCAGCTCGGCCGCCAGCAGCGACAGCTGCAGCAACATGTCGTCATCCAGCGCCGAGACGATCAGCAGGATGCAGTCGGCGCCGATCGCCCGCGCCTCGTACACCTGGTACGCGTCGATGATGAAATCCTTGCGCAGCACCGGCAGCGCACAGGCTTCGCGCGCCTGCTGCAGGAACGCCTCGCTGCCCTGGAAGAAGTCGCTGTCGGTCAGCACCGACAGGCAGGCCGCGCCGGCGGCCGCGTAGCTGGCCGCGATCGCGGCGGGATCGAAATCGCCCCGGATCAGTCCCTTGCTGGGGCTGGCCTTTTTCACTTCGGCGATCACCGCCGGCAGGCCCGCGGCGATCTTCGCCTCGATCGCCGCGCCGAAACCGCGCGTGGGCGGCAGCTCGGCGATGCGCGCGACCAGTTCGGCCTCGGGCACTCGGGCCCGGCGTTCGGCCACTTCCTCGGTCTTGCGGACAAGAATGCGATTGAGGATGTCAGTCATGGCATCTCACTTGGATGGTGCGCAGCTGGCGCGATGAAAGCGATGGCGACGTCGGCGAAGTTCAAACGCCCACGGGCACCAGGCCGGAAAGTCGACGGGTGACCGCCACGAAGGCCTGCATTTTCGCATGGGCGGCACCGCTGGCAATCGTGGCGCGGGCCAGCTCGATGCCGTCGGCGATCGAGGCGACCACGTCGGCGGCGTACAGCGCGGCACCCGCGTTGAGGCAGACGATGTCGTGCGGCACGCCGGCCTCGCCCTGCAGCGCGCCCAGCAGCATCGACCTGGACTCCTCCGCGTTCTCCACCCGCAGGTTGCGGCTGGACGCCATCGCCAGGCCGAAATCCTCCGGCTCCACCTCATACTCGCGCACCACGCCGTCGCGCAGTTCGCCGACCAGGGTCGCCGCGCCCAGCGAGATCTCGTCCATGCCGTCGCGACCCCACACCACCAGCGCATGCCGCGCGCCGAGCTGCTGCAGCGCGCGCACCTGGATGCCGACTAGGTCGGGATGGAACACGCCCATCAGGATGTTCGGGGCGCCGGCCGGGTTGGTCAGCGGGCCGAGGATGTTGAACAGCGTGCGCACGCCCATTTCCTTGCGCACCGGCGCCACCACCTTCATCGCCGGATGATGGTTCGGCGCGAACATGAAGCCGATGTCGGTCTCGGCCATGCACGCGGCGACCTGCGCCGGCGCCAGCTCGATCGACGCGCCCAGCGCCTCCAGCACGTCCGCGCTGCCGGACTTCGACGACACGCTGCGACCACCATGCTTGGCGATGCGCGCGCCGGCCGCCGCCGCCACGAACATCGAGGCGGTGGAGATGTTGAAGCTCGACGCACCGTCGCCGCCGGTGCCGACGATATCCAGGAAATGCGGATGTGCCGGCGCCTCGACCTTCGCCGACAGCTCGCGCATCACCCGCGCCGCGCCGGTGATCTCGCCCACGGTTTCCTTCTTCACCCGCAGGCCGGTGATGATCGCCGCCGTCATCACCGGGCTCACCTCGCCGTTCATGATCTGGCGCATCAGCGCGATCATCTCGTCGTGGAAGATTTCGCGATGCTCGATCAGCCGTTGCAGGGCTTCCTGCGGCGTGATCGTGATGGTCTGCACGCTGTCGTTCATGCCGCCGCCCGCAGCGGCTGTCCCAAGAAATTGCGCAGCAGGTCGTGGCCGTGCTGGGTCAGGATCGACTCGGGATGGAACTGCACGCCCTCGACCGCCAGCGTCTTGTGGCGCAGGCCCATGATCTCGTCGATCGAGCCGTCCGGATTTTCCGTCCAGGCGGTGACTTCGAGGCAATCGGGCAGCGACGACTTCTCCACCACCAGCGAGTGGTAGCGCGTCGCCTCGAACGGATTGGGCAGGCCGGCGAACACGCCCTGGCCGCGATGGATCACCGGCGAGGTCTTGCCGTGCATGATCTGCTTGGCACGGATCACCTTGCCGCCAAACACCTGGCCGATCGCCTGATGACCCAGGCACACGCCGAACACCGGGATCTCGCCGGCCAGCTCGCGCAGCACGTCCAGCGACACGCCCGAATCATCCGGCGTGCCGGGTCCGGGCGAAATCATGATGTGCGCAGGCCGCAGCGCGCGGATGGCGGCGACATCCAGCGCATCGTTGCGCACCACCTTCACCTGCTGACCCAGCTCGCCCAGGTACTGCACGAGGTTGTAGGTGAAGCTGTCGTAGTTGTCGATCATCAGCAGCATGGGGGCATCGCTTCGTGGCATTGGCGCAGTGCGTCATGATAACCACAGTGCGCCTGCCGCGGGTTTCCGCCCGCGCCGACGGGGAACCTGGCTCAGCCGCGCGGCGCCAGCATCGCCGCCGACAGCCCCGCATCCACCAGCGGCGCCGGCAGCGGCAGGCCCAGCGCCAAGTGGGCGCAGGCTTCGCCCATCGCGGCGCTGGTCTGGATGCCGTAGCCACCCTGCGCGGCGACCCAGAAGAAGCCGGGCGCATCGGTTGCAAAACCGCCGACCAGGTCGCCGTCGGCGACGAACGAACGCAGGCCGGCCCAGCTGCGGCGGGGCCGGCGGATCGTCATCGTGGTCGCCTGCTCGATGTTGTGGATGCCCAGCGCGATGTCGTATTCCTCCGGCTGCACGTCGTGCGGCTCGACCGGATCGGCGTTCGCGCACGAGCCCAGCAACAGGCCGGCGTCGGGCTTGAAATAGAAGGTTTCGCTGAAGTCGTTGATGAAGGGCCAGCGCGCTGTGGCCAGCGCCTCGGGCGGATCGAACACGAAGGCGGAGCGCCGCTTCGGCACGATGCCCAGCGGCGCCACGCCGGCGAGCCTGGCCACCTGGTCGACCCAGGCGCCGGCCGCGTTGATCAGCAACGGCGCGCGGTACGCGTGTTCGCCATCCTCCACGCGCCAGCCGCCGGTATCGCGCTCGATCGCCCGGATCGCCACGTCCACCCGCAACTGGCCACCGCGCGCACGCAGCCCGCGCAGGAAGCCCTGATGCAATTCGTTGACATCGATGTCGGCCGCACCCGGCTCATGCAGGCCGATTTGCGCAAACTCCGGCCGCAGCACCGGCACGGCGGCCTGCAACTGCGTCGCGTCATGCAGCTCGATGTCGCGCGTGAACGGCCGGATCGCCTCGTACAACGCGCTCACGTCATCCACCTGCGCCGCGTTACCGACCAGGGTGGCGCCGCGCGGACCGAGGATGGGCTCGGCGGCGAAACCGGCCGGCGGCGAGGCCAGGAACGGCCGGGTGGCGCGGGTCAGTGCACGCACCTGGGCCGAACCGTAGGTTTCGCTGAACAGCGCCGCCGAGCGGCCGGTCGAATGCATGCCGGCGTAGGACTCGCGCTCCAGCACCAGCACGCGCGCATGCGGCGCAAGGAAGTAGGCGACCGAGGCGCCGGCCATGCCGGCACCGATCACGATCACGTCGGTTTCGATCAGATCCATTTCGAGCTCGGGGTTGAAGATGGGGGAATGGGGAACGGGGAAAGCGGGGTTCTAGGGCTCTGCTTCGCTATTCCCGACTTGCCGTGATTGACGATTGACCACGCTGGTGGCGGCAAGGTCGCCGGTGACGTTGCCCAGGGTGGCCAGCGCGTCGGGAATCGTGTCGACCGCCAGCATCAGGCCGAGCGGACTGAGCGGCAGGCCCATCGCCTGCGCCACCGGCAGGTTGGTGGCGACGAAGGTGACCTGCCCCGGCAAACCCACCGAGCCCAGGCTGATCACCACCGCCAGCAGCGCACCGGCCAGCAGCTGCGCGGTGGACAGGTCGACGCCGTAGGCCCAGGCGATGAACACCGCCGAGGTGACGTACTGCACCGGGCTGGTCAGGCGGAACAGGCTCACCGCCATCGGCAGCACCAGCGCGGCCACCTGCTTCGGGTAACCAAGCCGGCGGTCGGCGCTTTCCAGCATCGCCGGCAACGAGGCCAGCGACGACTGCGTGCTGATCGCCACCACCTGCGCCGGCACCAGCGCGGGCACGAAGCGGCGCAGCCGTTCGCCGCCGAAGAACAGCGCCACCGGCAGCATCATCACGGTAACCGACAGGTACAGCAGGCATTCCACCAGCACGTAGACACCCAGCGCGCTGAGCATGCCCAGCCCGGAGCGGGCGCATACGGAAAGGATCAGCGCGAACACGCCCAGCGGCGCCACCCACAGCACCCAGCGCACGATCACGATCATCGCGTCGGCGATCGCCTGGAAGAATTCCACCAGCATCGCGCGACGTGCCGGCTCGATGCGGGTCAGTGCGAAACCCAGGAACAGCGCGAACACCACCAGCGGCAGCATCGCGCTCTGCGCCGCGGCCATGATCGCGTTGCTGGGCACGATCGCCACCAGCGTATCGATCCAGTTCGGCGCCGCCTGCGCGGCGGCCGGCACGCTGGCGTGATCGAGCGCCACGACCAGGGCGGGATTGTGCGGAAACAGCGAGAACACCAGCGGCGCGGCCAGCGCCGCGAACAGCGCGCCGCCGGTCAGGATCAGCAGGAAGGTCACGATCGCCCGCCGCGCGATGCGCCCGGATGCCGCCGCGTCGCTGGCGGTGTTGACGCCCACCACCACCAGCGCCAGCACCAGCGGCACCACGGTCATCTGCAGCGCGTTCAGCCACAGCTTGCCGATCGGCTGCACCACGTTGGCCACCTGCAACGCCGCGGTTTCGTTCCAGCCGGCCAGCAGCAGGCCGATCACCGCGCCCGCGGCCAGTCCGGTCAGCACACGGGACGTCGCACTCATCGGGCGGCATCCGTGGCGGCGATGGCCGGCAACTGCCACGCCGTGCGCAGCCGCTCGTACTCGCCCTGCGGCAGCAGCACGAACACCGGATGATCTTCCGGCTTCAGCCACCCCAGCAGCGACTGCATCACCGCGGGCGTCATCGCGGTGCAGCCGGCGGTGGCGTCGCTGGGCGACTTCCACAGGTGGGCGAAGATGCAGCTGCCGGCCTGCGGAACGTTCGCGGGGTTCTGCTCGATCACGAAGCCCATGCGGTAGCGCTGGTCGCCGTGCGCGTGCAGGTCGCGCCGCATCGGCTCGGTGGAACCCTTCACCGCCGCGGCGCCGACCACGCTGGCATCGACGATGCGGTTGTAATGCTTCGCGCCGCTGACGTCGACGCAGTATTCGGTGGCGTTGAGCGCCAGGTACGGCATCGCGGTGTCGACGCTGGCGGCATAACCGAAGCTGTCGCCGATGCGGAACACCCCGGCCGGGCTGCGGTTGTCGCCCTCGCGCTTGACCGGGCCGCCGGCGTCAGCCTGCGGCGCGTTCAGCCCCAGGCCCCAGCCAGCACCGTTCTTGCCGATGGTCACCGGCACCGCGGCGCGCACCTCGCGCCAGCCATCGCCTGCCCGCGCGAACGTGCGCAGCGTGCCGTGGTCCACGTTCCAGCCGGCCGTGGTCACCACGATCATCTGGCGCGCGTCATGCCACGGCGTCTTCGCCGTGCCGGCATGCGCAGCGCCGGCGAGCGTGACGGCGAACGTCAACAGGGCAAGGGTTCGGCGGTTCACAGTCATCAGCTTTCCACTCGGCAGATCATCGTCACGCAACATGTTGTGGGAGGCCGCGCGGGCGCCGCCTTTGCAAATCCCGAATCCCTTGTCCCGAAAAATCCCCGCCTTCAAGGCTCCAGCATCAGCTGGATGCGATCGAGGTTGGCCAGCAGCTGGGCGTGCCGGTCGTCGCCGCCTTCGCACAGCTGCACGAACAGGCCGTCCAGCAGGTGCTGCAGCGCCGACTGGTACAGCAATGGCTGGATGTACGGCAGCTCGTCGTGGGCGGACACTACCAGGGCGAGGTCGGCCAGCGTGCGCAGCGGGTTGGCGGTATGCCGGGTCACCGTGATCACCTGGCCGCGGCGCTCGCGGAAGTAGCGGGCGATCTTGCCCAGCGCCGGATGGTTGCCGTGCTCGGAGAACACCAGCAGCACGTCGCCGGCGCCGGCGACGGAGATGTTGGCGGTCATCCGCGCGGTGTCGAAATTGTGCACGGTGAGGATGCCCAGCAGCGACAGCCGCAGCGCGAAGTTGCGCGCGTAGATGTCGTCCTCGCCCAGGCCGATGATGAACACCTTGCCGCTGCGGCCAGCCTGGGCGATCGCCTCGGCCACCGCTTGCAGCGTTTCCGGCGGGTTGATCAGCCGGGTCGCCTCCTCGGCCTCGGACTTGCGCCGCCACAGGGTCGAGCCGCCGGCATCGCCGTCGCTGGCCGTCGCCAGCTGCGGAGCGTCGCCGTTGTCGGCGCGGGCGATCGCCTCGCCCACCGAATACTTGAGATCCGGATAACCCTTGAAGCCCAGCTTCTGGGTGAACTTGACCACGCTGGACTGGCTGATGCCCAGCGCATTGGCCAGTTGCTGCGAGGAGTAGTCGCGCAGCAGCTGCGCGTTCTCCAGCACGAAGTCGGCGATGCGCCGCTCCACTGCCGACATCTGGTCGCGTTCCGAACGGATTTTGACCAGCGGCGACATCAGTTTTCGATCCTCTCCAGGCCCCGTATCTCGCGGATGCCCAGGCCGGGTGCGTCCGTCACCGAAATCTCCGATTCGTTGAAGATTACCCCACCGTCGACCGGGTTGAACTGGCCCAGCGAAGGTCCGTCGAGGTCGATCTTGGTGATCACGTCGGCCTTGGCCACCGCCACGTGCACGGCAGCCGCCACGCTGATGCTGGTCTCCAGCATGCAGCCGATCATGCATTCGATGCCGTGCATGCCGGCGATGTCGGCGATGCGGATCGCGTTGGAGATGCCGCCGGTCTTCATCAGCTTGATGTTGATGATGTCGGCCGCGCGCAGGCGGATCAGCTCGATCACCTCCATCGGGCCGAACACGCTCTCGTCGGCCATCACCGGCGTGTGCACCCGTTCGGTGACGTAGCGCATGCCGGCCAGGTCGCGCGCCTTGACCGGCTGCTCGATCAGCTCCAGCTTGATGCCGGCGTCTTCCAGCGTCTGCAAGGCGTACACCGCCTGCTTGGCGGTCCAGCCCTGGTTCGCGTCCAGCCGCAGCAGCGCACGGCCCTCGACCGCGGCGTAGATCGCCTTGACCCGCTCGATGTCGACGCCGATGTCCTTGCCGACCTTGATCTTCAGCGACTCGAAGCCGCGCTCCACCGCCGAGATCGAGTCGGCCACCATCTTGTCGATGTAGTCGACGCTGATGGTGATGTCGGTGGTGATCACCGGATCGCCGCCGCCGAGCAGCTTGTACAGCGGCGCGTTGTAGAGCTGGCCCCACAGGTCGTACACCGCGATCTCCACCGCCGCCTTGGCGCTGGTGTTCTTCTCCATCGACGACTGGATCAGCTGGGTGATGTGGTTGAGGTTGGCGATGTCCTGGCCGATCAGCCGCGGCGAAATGTAGTGCCGGATCGCGTCGATGATCGAGCCGTGGGTGTCACCGGTGATCACCGCGGTGGCCGGCGCTTCGCCATAGCCGATCTCGCCGCTGTCGGTGTGCACCATCACCACGATGTCTTCCACCGTGGAGACGGTACGCAGGGCCGTCTTGAACGGGGTCTTCAGCGGCACCCGCAGCATGCCGAACTGGATGTCGGTGATTTTCATGGGCAAACCTTCATGGAATCCGTGTCCTTGTTTTTGTTGCAGACGGGCTCAATGACGGATGCGCACGATGCTGGTCATGCGGTCGACAAAGGTCTGCTTGTCGTTGTAGAGCATCGGCAGCAACGGCGTCACCGATACCGCGTTGAGTTTGATGCGGGCCTTGCTGCCATCGGCCTTGCGATAGCTCATGCCGCCCACGTCGTGGATCACCCAGGGCTGGCCCTTGTATTGGCCGATCACCATCATCACGTGGCCGGGGATGTAGACCAGGTCGCCCACCTGCAGTTCATGCGCGGCCTTGAGGCGCGCCTCGCGGCTGTCCTTGTCGGTGAACAGCCGATGCTCCAGCGCCGGGCTGATCGACTGCTTGCTGGTATCGCGCGGCATCTGCACGCCCATGCTGCGATACACGTCGGAAACAAAACCGCTGCAGTCGCGGCCGTCGTAGGCATGCCCCCAGCCATAGCGCTCGCCGAGGAACTTGAAGGCCTGGTGGAGGATGTTGGCCGGGGTCAGTGGCAGGTAGTCGCCGGCCGTGTCGGTGTTCTTCTGCAGCAGCGCGGGCGAGAACTGCAGCTTGCCGGCGGCATCGCGCCACGGCAGTTCCAGCGTGTACGCCGCGTACGCTGTCTGCCCGTTGACCGGCTGGTCCGGTGCCAGGCCGCTGGCCAGCGGCACGCGCGTGCTCATGTCCAGTTGCAGTTGCGACAGCTCGGGGCGTTCGCGGGTGAACACCGTGCGCTCGCTGGCTCCGGTGATCACCCGGTACGGCGCCTTGTCGACGTAACCGAAGACCTGCGCCGCGCTGCCCTCGGCCACGTTCTCCGCCTTCGTCCACGCGGCATAGCGCGGGCTCAGCACGAACAGCCAGCGGCCGTCGGCACTGGCATGGGCGATCACCACCGGCACGCCGGGGAACTCGGCGGTTTCCTGGAAGCGGTCGATGTCGGTGTCATCGTTCGAGCTGAACACGCGCAGGTCGGTCGGAAACGCGCGGAACGCGGCGCGCTGCACGATCAGTCCGTAACGCGTGGGCTGGCTGGCCGGGATCCTGTCCAGGGCGAGATCCGCCACCAGCGCATCGAACGTCGCCGACGGCACCGGCTTGCCCTCGACGTCGTAGCGCTGGCGCGAGGGGCGCTCCGAAACATGCGTGATCCAGCCACTGACCTGCTCGCGCGAAAGCGCGGCCGGCAGCTTGCGCAGGTCGTGCATCGACGGATCGAGCTGCAGCAGCTTCGCGTTCTCCGCCTCGATCGTGGCGCGATCCATGATCACCCGGTCGGGCTGCGCCTGCAGATTGATCCAGAACTGCGGGGTCAGCTGCGCCTCGCCCACGCCCAGTACGCCCGACGGCGGTATCGTCAGCGCGTCATTCGCCTCGCGCGCCTGCAGCGGTGCGCCGGCGAAGGCGAAGGCAAGCACGCTGGCGGCAATCAGGGAAAATCGCATCGTTCCGGTCCTGTATCGAATACGCATCACGGTAGCGCCAGTGCCGACATGATCGTCGCCACCAGCAGGCCGAAGCCCGTGCCCAGGATGTAGCCGAGCAAGGCCAGCAGAATACCCACCGGTACCAGCGCGGCCGAATAGCTGGCCGCCAGGATCGGCGTGGCGGCCACGCCGCCAATATGCGCCAGCGAGGAGATGCCGCACAGGTAGAGGTCGAAGCGGAACAGCTTGGCAAAGCCGACCAGCAGCACCGCGTGGATCGCGATGACGGTGGCTCCGCACAGCAGGTACAGCGGTGCCGCGGCGATCCCGTGGAAATTGCTCTGCGAGGCCAGCACCGCCACCACGCTGATCAGCATCGCGCTGGAAATCGTGCCGGCACCGGGAAACCGCGCCAGCGGCGTATGCGCCACCACCAGCCCGCAGCCGGTGGCCAGCAGGATGGTCCAGGTGGTGGCGCTGACCATGCCCGACACCGGCAGCCAGCCGGCCAGCCAGCCCGACAGCGCCGCCACTGCCAGCGCCATGCCCAGCCACAGCAGCACGCTGTCGTAGGTGGTCGGCGCGCTGGTCTTCGGCTCGGCCAGCGGGATGTCGCCGCTGGACTTCGCCCGGGTCCAGCGGTTGAACGCCGGCGCCAGCCGCGCCACCGAGAACAGCACCACCACCCACATCGAGTAGCACAGCGCATCGGTCAGCAGCGACATCGCCAGCAGGTCGTCGGGCATGGCGATCGCCTGCTTCACCGCGATCATGTTGGCGGTGCCGCCGACCCAGCTGCCGGACAGCGCGGCCAGTGGCTGCCACTGGTTGCCCGGCAGCCAGTGGCGATAGATAAGGAAGCTGGCGATGAAGGCCACGAACAGGCTGACCGAGGTGCAGGCGAACACGCCCAGCACGCGCGGCCCCAGCCGCCAGATCGCGCGCAGGTCGCAGTTGATCATCAACAGGAACAGCAGGGCCGGCACCATGTGCGACACCAGCATCGACTGCGCCGCCTTGATCTCGGCGTTGACCTGCCACAGCCCCGACACCGCCAGCGCGGTGACCAGCAGGTAGGTCAGCACGATCGGCGGCAGCACCGAAAAGATCTTCCAGCCGAAGCGGCGCTCGATCGCCGGAAACAGTCCCGCGACCAGCAACATCAGCGCCAGATAAGGCCAGACCGTATGGATCACATACACCCCCTCGTGGATCGTTTGCGGGCATCCACAGGCTGGCGGTTTGCGGCCAGCAAGGAATAGCTGATTCTTGTTGAGTTCAATCGAAGCATAAATTATTGACCAGCATTTGCAAGCGTGTTACACAACCGTTTCAGGGGTTCAATCACGGGGACGTTTGTCGATGGATACGTTGCTACCTGTCGCACCGGTAACACGTCAGCCCACACGCGGGCTGCGCCCGATGGCGTGCCTGTTCGCCCTGCTGCTTGGCAGCTCCGTCGCCTTCGCCGGCGTGGATGCCAGCAACGGAACCACCGCCCCCATCATCGCCCAGATCGATGCCGGCCATTTCCAGGCCGCCGAAGCGGCGATCACCGCCGCGCTGGCACAGCCCGGCGTGCCGGCCGACACGCAGCACGAACTGGCCTTCCAGCGCGAGCGCATGCGCCGCATCCTGCTCGACTTCACCCTGAGCGCGGACGACGTCGAGGCGCGCGTGCGCAAGCAGATCCCCGACCTCACCGAGGCCGAGTTCGCGAAGTGGAACGCAGCCGGCCTGTTCGAGCATCAGCTGATCGACGGCAAGACACTTTATTTCAAGCGTTCGCCGGGCAACCTGTTCCGGCTCAACGCCGAGGCGGTGGCGCGGCGCGCGGTGCAGACGCCGATCAGCGACGGTCCGATGGAAGCGCTGAACGATCACCAGCGCGCAATCTACAAGGCGGCGCTGGCCGAACATCGCAGCAGCGTGCTGCCGCGCCGCTTGCGCATGACGCAGACGCTGACCGTCGCCGCCGACGCCGTCCCCGCCGGCGAAACCGTGCGCGCGTGGATTCCGTATCCGCAGGCGATACCCGGCCAGCAGGAAGACATCCGCTACGTGGCCAGCGTGCCGGCGCAGCACCGCATCGCGCCCGAGTCCGCGCCGCAGCGCACCGCGTATCTGGAGAAGCCGGCGGTGGCCGGGCAGAAGACCGTGTTCTCGGTGACCTGGGAACTGACCCAGTACGCGCAGTACCACGCGATCGATCCGGCCCGCGTGGTGCCCGCCACGATCACCCCCGAGCTGGCGCCGTTCGTGGCCGAGCGCTCGCCCCACATCGTGTTCACCGACGCGATGCGCGCGTTCTCGCGCAAGGTGGTCGGCGACGAGAAGAACCCGTACCGCATCGCGCAGAAACTGTTCGCCGCGGTCGACCGGATTCCCTGGGCCGGCGCCCGCGAATATTCGACGATCTCCAACATCAGCGACTACGCGCTGCACGCCGGCCATGCCGACTGCGGCCAGCAGA
Source organism: Rhodanobacter sp. Root179 (assembly GCF_001428465.1). NCBI lineage: Bacteria > Pseudomonadati > Pseudomonadota > Gammaproteobacteria > Lysobacterales > Rhodanobacteraceae > Rhodanobacter > Rhodanobacter sp. Root179. Next base: position 134,424 of record NZ_LMHR01000086.1, read on the forward strand.
CCCTGCTGCTGATGACCCTGCTGCGACTCAACGGCATACCCACGCGCTGGCAGTCGGGCATGGTGTTCTCCAACGACGGCAGCGGCTACAGCAACATCCACGACTGGGGCTTCGCCTACCTCGCGCCCTACGGCTGGGTGCCGATGGACGTCACCACCGGCCGCCTGCATCCGTCGCCTGCGGACGACCCGGCGCTGGAATGGTTCTACCTCGGCGGGCTCGACGAATACCGCATCGCCTTCAACAGCGACTACGACCGTCCGTTCCAGCCGGCCAAGCAGCAGTTCCGTTCGGACAACGTGGACTCGCAGCGCGGCGAGGCGGAGTGGCGCGGCGGCAACATCTATTTCGATCAGCTGGATTACGACTTCGACTGGCAGCTTCTGCCGGCGGCGCAGGGACGCAGCGGCAAATAACAGAAAGCCTTCAATAAACATGGCATCGACGGCGTCGATGGGGAGATGGGGAAATGAGCAACAGTCGCAGCTTGCGCAGAACCGTACTTTGCATGGCGCTGGGCCTCGGCCTGGGGTCACTGGCCGCGCCGGCGGCCTTCGCCGGCAACAATGACGGTTCGGTGGTGGGCCATGCCCAGGCCGGCGCGGTGATCACCGCGGTGAATCCGGCCACCGGGCTGACCCGCACGATCACCGCCGACCAGCGCGGCAACTACCGCTTCCCGTTCCTTCCCGTCGGTGACTACACCGTCAGTGCCAGCGTGAACGGCCAGCCGCTCGGCCAGCCGCGCACCGTCACCGTCAGCCTCGGCAACGCCACCACGCTGGACCTGGGCGCCTCGCCCAATGCCACCGAACTTTCGGCGATCCAGGTCACCGGCAACGGCCTGCCGGTGATCGACGTGACCTCGACCGAGTCGGCCACCAATGTCTCGCGCGCCGAACTGGTGCGCCTGCCGGTCGACCAGAACGTCACCTCGGTGGCCCTGCTGGCGCCGGGCGTGGTCAAGGGCAACGCGGGCTTCGGCGGCATTTCCTTCGGCGGCTCGTCGATCGCCGAGAACTCCTTCTACGTCAACGGCCTCAACGTCACCGACTTCTATAACCGCAACGGCTTCTCCGAAGCCCCGTTCGCCTTCTACGACCAGTTCCAGGTCAAGACCGGCGGCTACTCGGTCGAGTTCGGCCGCACCACCGGCGGCGTGGTCAACGCCGTGGCGCGCTCGGGCACCAATGAACTGAAGGGCGGCGTCGAGATCACCCTGGAGCCGGGCAACTGGCATTCGCGGGCCGATGACCAGTACGACGCCGATGGCAAGCGCTACATCACCGCCAGCCGCGACCAGGACTCGCTGGTGAAGACGAACGTCTGGGCGTCCGGCCCGATCATCAAGGACAAGCTGTTCATCTTCGCGATGTACGAAGCCCGCGGCAGCAGCCCGCGCAATACCAACGACGCCGGCAATACGCTCACCTCGAACAGCGCCAACACCGGCTTCTGGGGCACCACGATCGACTGGAACATCACCGACAGCAACGCTCTGCAGCTGATGGCGTTCTCCAACAAGAACAAGAACACCGGCGACGTCTACGGCTACCACTACGACACGAACACCATCGACGCCCTGAGCAACAAGATCTTCTCCGACACCGGTGGCAAGAACTGGGCGCTGACCTGGACCAGCTACCTCACCAACGACCTGTCGATGAAGCTGATGTACGGCCGCAACGAGCGCCAGGCATTCACCCGCTCACAGCTGGACATCAGCTGCAACTATGTATCCGGCAACAACGCCTTCCTGCAGCTCCACGATCCGGGCGTCGCGCTGGGCTGCACCAGCAACTCCACCGTCTATGATCGCAACGACATCCGCAAGCAGGCGCGCGCCGACTTCGAATGGACGCTGGGCGACCACCTGCTGCGCTTCGGCTACGACCACGAGAACGACACCTCCGACTACAGCCGCTACTACGCCGGCCCGGGTGCGTACTACTACAACCTCTATGCGGCCAATGCCGGCACCACCATCCCCAACGGCGGCGTGATGCCGGCCGGCTACGACTCCTATATCCGCGCCCGCCGCTACGAGATCTCCGGCACGTTCACCACCAAGAACGCCGCCTACTACATCGAGGACAACTGGCAGGTCACGCCCAACCTGGTGCTCAACCTCGGCGTGCGCAACGACAGCTTCGACAACGAGGACGCCGCCGGCAACAGCTACATCAAGATGGACCGGCAGATCGCCCCGCGACTGGGCTTCTCCTGGGACATGAAGGGTGACGGCAGCACCAAGCTGTTCGGCAACCTCGGCCGCTACTACCTGCCAGTGGCCAACGTGATCAACATCAAGCAGGCCGGCGGCCTGCTCGACGAGCGCACCTATTACGCGTTCGACGGCTGGGACATGCAGACGCTGAACGGCGTGGAGTACGCCGTGCCCAAGCTCGGCCCGCAGATCGGTGCGGTCGACGATTCGCAGGGCGACGGCACCGTCGGCGATCTGCGCTCGGAAGTCGACCATGACATGGACCCGGTCTACCAGGACGAGGCGATCCTCGGCTTCCAGCAGCTGATCAGCAACAGCTGGTCGTGGGGCGTCAAGGGCACCTACCGTCGCCTGCACAACGCGATCGACGACATGGAGATCAGCGCCACCGCCCAATGTGGTGAAGACGGCTACATCGGCTGGGTGATGGCCAACCCGGGAACGAAGGTTACCGTGTGGGGCGACACCAACTGCGACGGCACGCCTGACGGTTACCTCACTGTCGATACCGCGAAGGAAGGCTGGGCGATGTATCGCCAGGACGGCGTCGATGCCGACGAAGAGCCGATCATGACCTACATCGGACAACGTGGCTGGGTGAAGCCCAAGCGCACCTATGCGGCCGTCGAGCTGCAACTGGATCGTGCATGGGACGAGAAGTGGTCGATGAACGCCTCGTACACGATGTCGTGGAACCGCGGCAACGCGGAAGGTCCGGTCAACTCCGACACCAACTTCGACGACACCGGCCGCACCGAGAACTTCGATGATCCGTGGGTCAACATGGGCGGCAATGGCTACCTGCCGAACGACCGCCGTCACCAGTTCAAGCTGCGCGGCGCCTATGCGCTGACCCCGCACTGGCAGCTCGGCGCCGACCTCAATGTGGCCTCCGGCGGCCCGATCACCGGCTTCGGCGTGGGCAATCCCTACGACTCCAAGAATTACCACAGCTACTTCATCTGCGTGGAGAACTGCAACTCGTCGTTTTCCGCGGAACGTGTCTACGAGCGCTCGCCACGCGGCAAGTACGGCCGCCTGCCGTGGACCTACAACCTCAACGCCGGCATCACCTACGTGAAGCCATTTGACGGTGGCGAGTTCCGGGTGAAGCTGGCCGTCTACAACCTGCTCAACCAGAAGCGCACCACCCGGGTGGACCAGGACCTGCAGACCGACATCGGCGACGTGATTGACGACCAAGGAAACGATACTGGCGTCGGCCAGCTCAATCCGACGTTCCGCCAGCCGCTGGGCTTCCAGTCGCCGCGGTTCACCCAGCTGACCATGTCCGTCAACTTCTGATCGACCTCCCCGATCGCGGCCCGCCAGCTGGCGGGCCGCACTTTTTTGAAACCCTCCTTTTCCGAAAGACGGCGTACCTGCCATGCTTCCGCAAACCAGCCGTCCCGCATCGCCCGCGCCGATCTCCGAAACCGCCGACGAGTCCCGCCTGTTCGATGGCGTCGACCTGCCACGGCTGGCTGAACGCATGGGCACGCCGCTGCACGCCTACTCGGCCAGCGCGATCCGCCAGCGCATCGATGAACTGCACGCCGCCCTGCACGGGCTGGACGCACTGATCTGCTACGCGGTGAAGGCCAATTCGAACCTGGCCATCCTGCAACTGATGGCGAATGCCGGCGTGGGCGCCGACATCGTCTCGGTGGGTGAACTGCGCCGCGCGCTGCATGCGGGCATTCCCGCCGAACGCATCGTGTTCTCCGGCGTCGGCAAGAACGCCGACGAGATCGCCGGCGCGCTGAACGTCGGCATCCAGCGCTTCAACGTGGAATCGCACGACGAACTGCTCACCCTGCAACGCGTGGCCCGGGCCCAGGACGTGGTGGCGCGCGCCGCCGTGCGCATCAACCCCGACGTGGATGCACAGACCCACGCGAAGATTTCCACCGGCAAGTCGGAGAACAAGTTCGGCGTCAGCATCGACGAGGCGCGCCGCTGGTTCGCCGAGCGCAAGTCGCTGAGCCACGTGCAACTCGATGGCCTGCACGTGCACATCGGCTCGCAGATCCTCAGCGTCGAACCGTTCCAGCTCGCGCTGCGGCGCGTCGCCGCGTTCTGGCGCGAGCTCGAACAGGCCGGCCACCCGATCCGCAGCATCGACGTCGGTGGCGGGCTCGGCGTGTGCTACCGCGCCGGGGTGGATCAGCCGGTGGCCGCCGCCGACTACGTGGCCGTGATCCGCGCCGCGCTGGCCGGCTACCACGGCCGCCTGCTGCTGGAGCCCGGCCGCTACCTGGTGGCCGAGGCCGGCGTGCTGCTGACCCGGGTGATCCGGGTCAAGCCGGGCGAGCAGCGCCAGTTCCTGGTGCTGGACGCGGCGATGAACGACCTGCAGCGCCCCAGCCTGTACGACGCCTGGCACGACATCGTCCCGGTCATCGACGAGGGCCGTCCCGTCACCACCTATGACATCGTCGGCCCGGTCTGCGAAACCGGCGACACCTTCGCCCGCGGCCGCGAGTTGCCCCGCTGCGAAGCAGGCGACCTGTTGCTGATCAGGGCCACCGGCGCGTACGGTGCATCGATGGCATCCACCTACAACTCGCGACCGCTGGCCGCCGAGGTGATGCTGCAGAACGGCCGCTACGCCATCGTGCGGCGCCGCCAGCACTTCGAGGAAATGATTGCCGGCGAGCAGCCGGCCCGCCAATGGGAGACCGCATGAACACCATCCTCCGCCTTGCCCTGCTCGCCGCACTGGCCACCAGCACCGCCGTATCGGCGCAGCCGGCGCAGGACCCGCCGGTCACCATCGACAGCCACGTCGACATTCCGTTCAACTACATGGGCGAGCCGCGTTTCGATGTGGGCAAGGACACCCGCCTACTGGTCGACCTGGGCAAGATGGAACGCGGCGGCCTCAACGCGGCGTTCTTCGTGATCTGGGTGCCGCAGCACCAGCTCGACGGCGCGGGCTACGCCAAGGCGGTGCAGCAGGCCAGCCAGAAGTACGACGGTATCGGCCGCATGCTGATGATGTATCCCGACCGCATCCGCCTGGCCACCACGCCCGAACAGCTGATGGCCAATCACAAGGCCGGTCTGCTCTCGGCCACCATCGAGATCGAAAACGCCTACTCGCTCGGCCACGACATCCGCCGCCTCGACGCCGCCTTCGATCGTGGCGCGCGCTCGGTCGGCCTGGTCCACGTCGGCAACAACGACCTGTGCACCAGCTCGCTGCCCGACACCGAACACGGCGAGCCGGCGATGAACAGCGCCGGTGACCATGGCATGAGCGACTTCGGCCGCGCCGTGGTGAAGCGCGCCAACCAGCTCGGCATGATGATCGACATCTCGCACGCCTCGGACAACTGCGTGCGCGATGCGCTGAAGACCTCTGCCACGCCGATCATCGCCACCCACTCCGGCGCCCGCGCCGTGCTCGACCACCCGCGCAACCTGCCCGACGACCTGCTGCGGGCGATCGCCGCCAAGGGCGGCGTGATCGACGCCGTGGCCTACAAGGAATTCCTCAAGAAGGATCCGGGCCGCGAGGCCGCGGAAAAGAAACTGCAGGACGCCATTGCCAAGCAGGCCGGCGAAAAGGCATACGACAGCGACAGCGACGACTACCGCCCCGAGATGGAAGCGGGCATGGCCGAGATCCAGAAGAAATACCCGCTGGCCACGCTGGACGATTACGTGAAGCAGATCCGCCACATGGTGAAGGTGGCCGGCATCGACCACGTCGGCATTTCTTCCGACTTCGACGGCGGTGGCGGCATCACCGGCTGGAAAGACGCCAGCGAAACCCGCAACGTCACCGCCGCGCTGCGCAAGGCCGGCTTCAGCGACGCGGACATCGCCAAGCTGTGGGGCGGCAACCTGCTGCGCGTGTGGGGCGAGGTCGAGCGCCATGCACAGCACTGATCAAGCTCTACCCCCTCCCCTGCAAAGCAGGGGAGGGCTGGGATGGGGTGCTCTTCCGCACGCCGGAGCAACCCCCTCACCTGAAGGACTCCCTTCGGTCGCCAACCTTCCCCCTGCAAGCAGGGGGAGGAGCCAAGAGCATCTGCCCCCTCCCCTGCATCGCAGGGGAGGGTTGGGGTGGGGTGCTCTTGCCCTTCTGCTCCTGCTCGCACCGCTTGCCGCGAACGCCGAAGACGCCAACCCCGCCTACGACAAGATCGTCGACGCCACCATCGCCCGCTACCACCTGCCCGGCATCGCCGTGGGCGTGATCGAGAACGGCAAGGTCGTCTACACCCGCACCGCCGGCGAAACCGTCGCCGGCTCCGGCCAGAAGATCACCCCGCAGACGCTGTTCAAGATCGCCTCCAACAGCAAGGCGATGACCACCGCCCTGCTCGGTCGCCTGGTCGACCAGGGCAAGCTGCGCTGGGACGATCCGGTGACGAAATACCTGCCGGAATTTCGCATGCACGATCCGTGGGTCACCGCGAACATGCGCGTGGCCGACCTGCTCACCCACTCCAGCGGCCTGCCCGAAGGCGGCGGCGACCTGATGCTATGGCCGGAGCCGAACGCGTTCACCCGCGCCGACATCATCCACGGCCTGGCCTACATCAAGCCCGGCTACAGCTTCCGTTCGCAATACCAGTACGACAACCTGCTCTACGTGGTGGCCGGCGAAGTGGCCGCCGCCGCGGGCGGCGCGTCGTACGAAACGCTGATGCATCGCGAAGTGTTCGCGCCGCTGCACCTGGACCGTTGCCAGGTCGGCGCGTGGAACCGCGACGCGGTGGGCGACGTGGCCACGCCGCATCGCCGCGACGGCGAGCGCAACGTGCCGATCCCGGAAGCCGCCGCGATCCCGGCGATCACCTCCGCGCCGGCCGGCGGCATCCGCTGCGACCTCACCGACATGCTGAGCTGGGCGCGCAACTGGCTGGTGCCGACCCACGCACAGTTGCAGTGGCTGTCGCCGGTGCAACGTGAGGTGCTGCAGGCGCCGCACATGCTGATTCCGGTCTCCGCGCAACGCCGCGCCTGGGACAACTCGCACGTGATGGCCTACGGCTACGGCTGGCGCATGACCGACGTGGACGGCCAGTGGCTGGTCTGGCACACCGGCACCCTGAACGGCATGTACTCGATGCTGGCCCTGCTGCCCGATCGCAACAGCGGTTTCGTGTTCATGATCAACGGCGAGGCGGACGATGCACGCACCGTGCTCGGCGAAATGCTGACCAAGCACTTCACCGCGCCCGCCGAACCGCGGGACGTGAACTGGTACGCCGACGCGCTGGAGCGGCGGGCCGCGCAACGCCCCGCCGACGCCACGGCGCCGGACACCTCGGCACAACGCCCGGCCACCACGGCCGAACTCGCCTCGTGGGCCGGCGCCTACCGCGACCCGTGGTTCGGCGACGTCTCGCTGTGCCCGCGCGACGGCAAGATCCGTTTCGCCACCGCCAAATCGCCTTCGCTGACCGGCACCGTGATGCGCCTGGGCGAGCGCTACCTGGTGCACTGGGACGGCGGCGAGCTCGATGCATGGCTCGATTTCCATGCCGCTTCCGCAGGCACGCCGGTCACCTTGCGCATGGCCAAGCTCGATCCGCAGGGCGACTTCAGCTCCGACTACGAAGACCTCGACTTCCGACGCACGGGAGACTGCCCATGAAGAACGCGCCCCTCGCAAAACCCCTTCCCCCGCTGGCGGAGGAAGGTGCCAAAGGCGGATGGGGGGCTTTGGGTCGGCGTGTGCCCCCATCCGCCCTCCGGGCACCTTCCCCC